>NZ_LKGW01000109.1:0-79507 GCF_001467335.1 Pseudomonas sp. ICMP 10191 | reverse complement strand
GGCGGCCGCTGGACCATCTCCATGTTCCACTACCGCAACCACGGCGCTGCTGACGGCCGCGTGGTTGCCGGGCTGGTGGTGCCGGAGGAAGAGCGGCATCTGGTGGGTGCTGCGCTGGATGAGATTGGTTACCCGTATTGGGACGAGAGCGAGAACCCGGCGTACAGGCTGTTTCTGGGCTAAGGCCGGGATATCTCGCGTTCCTCACGCTCCGCGTCACAAGAGGACGCAGAGCGTCCAGACCGGCATACCCACGCGAAGCATGGGCACGATAGTGTTATGCCTGACGACAATCGTTCCGCACGCTCCGCGCAACACCTTACTGCGCCGGGGCGGGCTCGACTGGCGTGGGGGCGGTGCTTTCTGCAGGTTCTGCGGCCGGTGTTTCGACCGTTTCTGCCTTGAATGAAGCAGGTTCGGACGGTGCAGGCACTGGTTCGCTTGCAGCAGGCGTAACCGGTTCGGCAGCAGGCTCGGCCTTCGGCGCGTTTTCTGACGACGCAGGCGCCAGCTTCGCAGGCTCGGCAGCCTTGGCGGGAGCCGCCGGGGCTGCGGGAGCCGTGTCAGGCACACCGAGGTCGGCCTTGGGCTTCTCGACAATATGCGCAGCCTTTTTCACTTCAGGCGGCAGGAAGTTTTCCACCAGACCGAAAAAGCGCTCGTAGAACTTTGCCGACGAGACGGTCTCACTGGCGACCTTGACCATCGAGTCGTCAGTCGAGCCTATCGGCATCGACACGGAACCCAGCACGCCGACACCGAGGCTGGCCGAGTTGTTGGTCTTCTTCAACGCGTAGCGGTCTTGCAGCGCGTTGGCGAACATGGTGGAACTGCCATCCTTCGCATCGGCGGCGCACACCAGATTGAAGCTGATTTCGATATGCGTATCGCCGGTCTGCTGGAAGCTCTTGCGGCCGGCAATCATCTTAGGGTCGCTGCTGGTGATGATATAGCCCTGACTCAGCAAGGCACGCCGCCCCGCCTCGCAGTAAGCCATGTCGGTCGCTGGGTAGCTTCGGGAGAAGGTCCCGGCGTCGTCGAAGTGTTCATGGTCATACACCGCCTGCTTGGGCGATGAACAGCCGGCTGCCATCAACACGGCAGAAATCCAGAGGGCGGTACGAACGTTCAGTAGCTTAAACATCGAAAATCCTGAGGAAGGAAAAGACTGCCAGCAAGACTGCGAACTGGGAAATGGCGGTAAGTCTGCAACAAGGCCGACGCTGGATCAACGTACAGTTCAAAAGGATTTGGATACAAACCACTCAGGCGCACGAAGCCAGGCCCTCAGACACACAAAATGCAGACAACAAAAAAGCGACCCTAGGGCCGCTTTCTTGTTTGCTTCAAGGAGTTCAAGGGCCTTGAAGCGGTGTATGGCGCAGCGGACGGGACTCGAACCCGCGACCCCCGGCGTGACAGGCCGGTATTCTAACCGACTGAACTACCGCTGCGTATCGCTGTAAACCTGTTTGAAACAAACCTTAGGTAGGCTGCTTCCTGTACATGTGACCGAAAGACCCTTGGGCTTTTCAATCGCAGACCCGGAGAACCCGATCTGTACAAATATGGCGCAGCGGACGGGACTCGAACCCGCGACCCCCGGCGTGACAGGCCGGTATTCTAACCGACTGAACTACCGCTGCGCATTGTGGACTTGCGTCCGTGTAAGCTTTTTAAATCACTTTTGAAAGCCCTCGTACTTCAGCTTTCAAACTCAACGATGGTGGGTGATGACGGGATCGAACCGCCGACCCGCTGCTTGTAAGGCAGCTGCTCTCCCAGCTGAGCTAATCACCCTTTGCTTCGTTGAGGCCGCGAAATTTACGCACCTAACGAACCTAAGTCAATAGCCTGATTGAAGTTTTTTTAAAAACCGCCTCAATCACAAAACCCTCACCACACACCAAAAGCACAAGCAATAGCTCAATCGAAGCTCGTCCGCGCAAACTACTCGGCGTACACCATCTTGCGCGTCATGCCACCGTCGACCACGAACTCCTGCCCGGTCACGAAACCGGCGTTTCTGGACAACAGCCAGGCAACCATCGCCGCAACGTCCTCCACTGTACCTACCCTGCCCGCCGGATGCTGGGCATGATCGGTCTCGGACAAAGGCTCGGCTCTGCGCAACGAGGGGTCGCGCGCGTCGATCCAGCCAGGGCTGACAGCATTGACACGAATCTCCGGCCCCAGACTGATCGCCAGCGCATGTGTCAGCGCCATCAGACCGCCCTTGCTGGCCGCATAAGCTTCGGTGTCGGCCTCCGACTGGCGAGAGCGTGTGGAGGTCAGGTTGACGATGCTGCCGCAATGCGCACGCAGGTAAGGCGCGCAATGCTTGGCCAGCAGCATCGGACCGCCGAGGTTGACTGCCAGTACACGGTTCCAGTGCGACAGCTCAAGGCTTTCCAGCGTAGTGTTGTGCGGATCGGCAATCGCGGCGTTGCACACCAGCGCATCGAGACGACCGAACTGCCGAAGCACCTCGGCCACGCCCGCTGCGACCTGCTCTTCACTGGCAACGTCCATGGCAATGAACAGGGCATTTTCACCCAGGGCACCGGCCACTTTCGAACCACGCGCACGATCCAGATCGGTCAACACGACTTGCCAGCCTTCGGCGATCAGCCACGCTGCGATACCTAGCCCGATCCCACGAGCGGCACCGGTCACCAGGGCGACACGGCCATTGTGGACGCCGGAAAATTTCAACGCCCACGTCTCACCCGGCTTGCCACTGGCCGGTTTGCTGGCCTCGCTACTCACAACGCCGCCAGACCACGGGCCAGGTCAGCCTGCAGATCAGCCACGTCTTCCAGCCCCACTGCAACCCGAATCAGGCTGTCGCGAATACCTGCGGCCTCACGTTCCTGAGGTGCGAGACGACCGTGAGAGGTGGTGCTCGGGTGAGTGATCGTGGTTTTGCTGTCGCCCAGGTTGGCGGTGATCGAAATCAGTCGCGTGGCATCGATGAAGCGCCATGCGCCGTCCTTGCCACCCTTGACCTCGAAGCTCACCACCGCGCCGAAACCCTTTTGCTGACGCTGGGCCAACGCGTGCTGCGGGTGGCTCTTCAGCCCTGCGTAATGGACTTTTTCGATGCCATCCTGCTGCTCGAGCCACTCGGCCAGTGCCTGGGCATTGGCACAGTGAGCGCGCATGCGCAGGTTCAGGGTTTCGAGGCCCTTGAGGAAGATCCACGCATTGAACGGGCTGAGCGTCGGCCCGGCAGTACGCAGGAAGCCGACCACTTCTTTCATCTGCTCGCTGCGCCCGGCAACCACGCCGCCCATGCAACGGCCCTGGCCGTCGATGAACTTGGTGGCCGAATGCACGACAATGTCAGCGCCCAGCAACAGTGGCTGCTGCAAGGCCGGCGTACAGAAACAGTTGTCGACGATCAGCATCGCGCCCCTGGCGTGCGCGATCTCGGCCAGGGCCGCGATGTCGACCAGCTCGGCCAGGGGATTGGACGGCGATTCGACGAAGAGCATTTTGGTGTTGGGCTTGATCGCCGCGTCCCAGCCGCTCAGATCGGCGAGAGGAACGTAATCAACCTCGACACCAAAGCGCTTGAAGTACTTGTCGAACAGGCTGATGGTCGAGCCGAACACGCTGCGTGACACCAGAACGTGATCGCCGGCGCTGCACAGGCTCATCACCACGGCCAGGGTTGCCGCCATGCCGGTCGCCGTGGCGACAGCCTGCTCGGCACCTTCCAGTGCGGCAATGCGCTCTTCGAACGAACGCACCGTCGGGTTGGTGTAACGCGAGTAGACGTTGCCCGGCACCTCACCGGAGAAACGCGCAGCCGCATCGGCGGCCGTGCGAAATACGTAACTGGAGGTAAAGAACATGGGTTCGCCATGCTCTCCTTCCGGTGTACGGTGATGCCCGGCACGTACGGCTAGGGTATCGAAACCTACGCCTTCAAGGTCGCTGTCCAGCCGACCTGCATCCCATTCCTGAGTCATGCCGCCCACTCCTTGCCCAATTAGTTGTTGTACAGATCGATGATCGCGCTCACTGCCTGAGTCTTGATCTTGGAGGCGTCATTACGCGCGCTCTCGATCCGGTTCAAATAATGCTCGTCGATGTCGCCGGTCACGTACTTGCCGTCGAAAACCGAGCAATCGAAGTTGTCGATCTTGATTTTCTTGCTGCCGCTGACCGCTTCGATCAGGTCATTCAGATCCTGATAGACCAGCCAGTCGGCACCGATGAGGTCGGCCACGTCCTGAGTGGTGCGGTTGTGGGCAATCAGCTCGTGAGCACTCGGCATGTCGATGCCGTAGACGTTGGGGTAGCGCACAGCCGGGGCTGCAGAACAGAAGTAGACATTCTTGGCACCGGCTTCGCGGGCCATCTGGATGATCTGCTTGCAAGTGGTGCCACGTACGATGGAGTCATCCACCAGCATCACGTTCTTGCCACGGAACTCCAGCTCAATGGCGTTGAGCTTCTGGCGTACGGATTTCTTGCGCGCAGCCTGGCCCGGCATGATGAAGGTCCGGCCGATGTAACGGTTCTTGACGAAGCCTTCGCGGAACTTGACGCCCAGATGGTTGGCCAGCTCCAAAGCGGCGGTCCGGCTGGTGTCCGGAATCGGGATGACCACATCGATATCGTGATCCGGACGCTCGCGCAGGATCTTGTCGGCCAGCTTCTCGCCCATGCGCAGGCGCGCCTTGTAGACCGAGATGCCGTCGATGATCGAATCCGGGCGCGCCAGATAGACGTGCTCGAAGATGCACGGTGCGTACTTGGGGTTGGCCGCGCACTGACGGGTGTGCAACTTGCCGTCTTCGGTGATGTAGACCGCTTCGCCCGGCGCCAGGTCGCGAATCAGGGTAAAGCCCAGTACGTCCAGCGATACGCTTTCCGACGCGATCATGTACTCGACGCCTTCGTCGGTATGACGCTGGCCGAACACGATAGGACGAATGGCGTCCGGGTCACGGAAGCCGACGATACCGTAGCCAGTGATCATGGCCACGACCGCGTAACCACCACGGCAGCGATTATGCACATCGGTCACTGCCGCGAAGATATCCTCTTCGGTCGGCTGCAACTTGCCACGCACGGCCAGCTCATGGGCGAATACGTTGAGCAGCACTTCCGAATCGGAATTGGTGTTCACATGGCGCAGGTCGGATTCGTAAATTTCCTTGGCCAACTGCTCGACGTTGGTGAGGTTGCCGTTATGCGCCAGCGTGATGCCGTAAGGCGAGTTGACGTAGAACGGCTGAGCCTCGGCCGACGTCGAGCTGCCCGCGGTGGGGTAACGCACGTGACCGATGCCCATATGCCCGACCAGACGCTGCATATGACGTTGATGAAACACATCGCGCACCAATCCGTTGTCCTTGCGCAGGAATAACCGGCCATCATGGCTGGTTACGATACCGGCAGCGTCCTGGCCGCGGTGCTGGAGGACGGTAAGCGCGTCATACAGCGCCTGATTGACGTTCGACTTGCCGACGATACCGACGATGCCACACATGCGACACAACCCCTACTTAGTGGAACTGGATTTACCGAGCACATCCTGCGGCATTGTAGACGGCAGGATCTGTTCCTTGAACGGCATGTCAGCGGGTACGCTGATGCCGCTGGCGAGCCACTTGCTGGACATCCCGAGAATCAGGTTTTTCGACCAGTCAGCGACCATGAGAAATTGCGGCACCAGCCTCGACTGCTGCCACCATTGATCCTGTTGCACCGGCCCCAGGCTCAACAGCCCTACCGCCACAACGACAAGCAGGCCTCCGCGCGCTGCGCCGAAGACCATACCGAGAAAACGATCGGTCCCGGAAAGCCCGGTGACGCGAATCAGCTCGCCTATCAGAAAATTGACCATGGCGCCTACCAGCAGGGTGGCGACAAAAAGAATGGTACAGCTCGCGATCACGCGGGCCGAAGGTGTTTCTATGTAATTGACCAGATACTGCGACAGCCCTGCGCCAAACATCCAGGCCACAACACCTGCAATGATCCACGTCGTCAACGACAGTGCTTCTTTTACGAAGCCGCGCTTCAGACTGATCAGGGCGGAGATGGCGACAATTCCGAGAATTGCCCAGTCAACCGGAGTAAATGGCACGTTGCAGCCTGCAGACGGATAAGGCGGCGCATTTTAGCAGAGCGTCCGCCTGCCGGTAAGCAGCGATTACCGGCGCGAGGCATTTTCCTTTGTGCCAGGGGCACCAGGTGCCGAACGGTCAGCCGCGCTCGGGCTGAAAGCGCACCACAATACCCTTGAGCTTTTGCTGTTTATCGAGCTGATCGCGCAGGCGATCGGCCTCGGAGCGCTCGATGAGCGGGCCGACAAACACCCGGTTCACGCCATCAGCGGTGCGAATGTAGGCGTTGTAGCCCTGGGTACGCAGCGTCTTTTGCAGATTGTCGGCATTGGCCCGATTGGACATGCTTGCCAATTGCACCGACCAACTGATCGACAGACCATTGGCATCGACGCCAGCAGGTGCTGCAGGTTTGGCAGGAGCCGGTGTCGCTGCTGGTGCAGCAGCCGTCGCTGGCGCCGGAGCGGGTGCCGGTTTGGCAGCAGGTTTGGAGACCGGAGCAGCAGGCGCTGCAGGTGCAGCCTGAACAGTCGGCGCAGGCGCGATCGGCATGGCAGGCGGCTGGTTGCTGCTCATGTCATCATCACCCGGCACAGGCTCCTGAGGCAGAACCTGAGGCTCCGGAACAGGCACCGGATCGACCCGCACCTGCGCAGCTGCAGGCGCCTGAGGCGCGGCTGGCGCCTCGACCTGCACCTGACGTGTTTCATCTTCACGCGTGAAAAGCATGGGCAGGAAAATGACCGCCACGGCGATCAGCACCAGTGCTCCAACCATTCGCTGCTTGAATACGTTATCCAGCAAAGCCATTTGCAGCGTCCTCATCGGTGTACCGGGCCAACCATTCAAGGGCCTCGGCAACACAGTAAAATGAACCGAACAGCAGAATCTCGTCATCGGGCGTGGCATGCGCGCACTGAGCTTCCAGCGCCAACGCGATACTCTGATAGGACGTCACGCGGGCGCCAAGGTTCTGCAAGGCCGTCTGCAACTCTTCTGCTGGCCGACTGCGCGAGGTCGGAAGCGGCGCAACAGCCCACTCTTCAATGACCGGTGCCAGGTGCGCGACCACGCCGTCGAGATCCTTGTCGCTGAGCAGACCAAACACCGCTCGACGCTTGCCGCCAACTGGCTGCCGCGCGAGGCGTTGGCCCAGAAACCGGGCCGCGTGGGGGTTATGGCCTACATCCAGAAGCAGGTTGAGCGACTTGCCGTGCCACCTGACGACCCTGCGATCGAGACGACCGGCGAGCCGGGTCTCGGCAAGCACCTTGCCTGTCGCATCCGCTTGCAATGGATACCCCAGCAGGGCAAAGGCCTGAAGCGCCAGCGCGGCATTCTGCATGGGCAGATCGAGCAGCGGCAGACCGCGCAGCTCGATCTGCTCGCCCTGAGCGACACCACGCCAGTCCCAGCTGTCTTCACCTATGGAAAGATCGAAATCCCGGCCACGCAGCAACAACGGACAGCCCAGCTCGCGAGCTTTGGCCAACAACGGCTCGGGGGGCGCGGGGTCACCGCACAGCGCTGGGCAGCCGGCGCGAAAGATCCCGGCTTTCTCGAAAGCGACCGACTCACGGGTGTCGCCCAGATACTCGGCATGATCGACCCCGATACTGGTGACCAGCGCCAGATCCGCATCCACTAGATTGACCGCGTCCAGACGACCGCCCAGACCGACTTCCAGCACCACTGCATCGAGCCGGGCCTGCTCGAACAGCCAGAACGCCGCCAGCGTGCCCATTTCGAAATAAGTCAGGGTGACATCGCCGCGCGCCGCTTCGACCGCAGCGAAGGCGTCGCATAGTTCCAGATCGGTTGCCTCGGCGCCCTGCACTTTCACCCGCTCGTTATAGCGAATCAAATGCGGGGAGCTGTAGACACCAACCTTCAAGCCCTGAGCCTGCAACAAGGCAGCGACAAAGGCGCAGGTCGAGCCCTTGCCGTTGGTGCCCGTCACCGTGATCACCTGGCGCGCCGGGCGTGTAAGCCCCAATTGCAGCGCCACCTGTCGAGACCGGTCCAGGCCCATGTCGATGGCCGACGGATGCAGTTGCTCCAGATAGGCGAGCCAGTCACTCAGGGACGTAGAGGTCATATCGTCGCGGGTGCCGGCGGGACGACGATTGGCTCGATGACGGGTGCGACAAAGCGAGGGGTCGGCAGATTCATCATCTGTGCCAGCAGGTTACCCAGGCGCGGACGAAGCTCACTGCGCGAGACGATCATGTCGATGGCACCGTGATCCAGCAGGAATTCACTGCGCTGGAAGCCTTCAGGCAGCTTCTCGCGAACCGTTTGCTCGATGACCCGTGGACCGGCAAAACCGATCAGCGCCTTGGGCTCGGCGACGATGACGTCACCCAGCATGGCCAGGCTGGCGGAAACGCCACCGTAGACCGGGTCGGTCAGCACCGAGATGAACGGCAGCCCTTCTTCGCGAAGACGCGCCAGAACAGCCGAGGTCTTGGCCATCTGCATCAGCGAGATCAGCGCTTCCTGCATGCGCGCACCGCCGGAAGCGGCGAAGCAGACGAACGGGCAGCGATTTTCCAGCGCATAGTTGGCGGCACGTACGAAACGCTCGCCGACAATGGCACCCATCGAACCACCCATGAACGAGAATTCGAATGCCGAAGCCACCACCGGCATGCCCAGCAAGGTGCCGCTCATGGAAATCAGCGCGTCCTTTTCACCGGTCTGCTTCTGCGCAGCGGTCAGGCGATCCTTGTACTTCTTGCCGTCGCGGAATTTCAGACGGTCGACCGGCTCGAGATCGGCACCCAGCTCTTCGCGCCCTTCGACGTCCAGAAAAATGTTCAGACGTGCACGTGCGCCGATACGCATGTGGTGGTTGCACTTGGGGCAGACGTCCAGGGTCTTTTCCAGCTCAGGGCGATACAGCACCGCCTCACAGGACGGGCATTTGTGCCAGAGGCCTTCGGGAACCGAGCTCTTCTTGACCTCGGAACGCATGATCGATGGGATCAGTTTGTCTACCAACCAGTTGCTCATGCTTTATATCTCCAGTACCGGTGTGGCTCGAACGACTGACAAATCAAACGCCAGTCGCATGCCCTCGGATAAATTCGTATATGGACGACGATGAAAGGATAGCGATCGACTCATGGCCGGACCTGCGCGCCCCTCACCCCGATTTTTCACAACGACGGCGTTGCTCAGTGGCACCACCGCTTACTCGATTCGACCCGCGTGCCTCGTGGCGGGAACAGGCTTATGGACGGCGGCCGATCAATAGCCGTCACATCAGGTGCCGTGCACCGCACTCATGAACGCCAGGATCTTCTCCCGATCCTTGATGCCCTTGCTCTTTTCAACGCCGCCGCTGACATCCACTGCATAGGGCCGGACTTGAGCGATGGCCTGCGCCACATTGGCGGACGTCAGCCCGCCCGCCAGGATGACCGGCTTGTCCAGGTCGTCCGGAATCAATGCCCAGTCGAAGGTTTCTCCGGTACCGCCGGGCACCCCTTCAACGTAGGTATCGAGTAGCACGCCGCGTGCATTGCGATAGGTCCGGCAGACCCCGGCAATGTCATCACCGGCCTTGACCCGCAGCGCCTTGATGTACGGGCGATGATACCCATCGCACTCATCGGGTGTTTCATCGCCATGAAACTGCAGCATGTCCAGCGCGACGGCATCCAGCGTCTCGTTGAGCTCACAGCGACTGGCGTTGACGAACAGGCCAACGGTGGTGATGAACGGCGGCAACGCGGCAATGATGGCACGCGCCTGCAATACCGTCACCGCACGCGGGCTTTTCGGATAGAACACCAGACCGATAGCGTCGGCACCTGCCTCGGCGGCAGCCAGTGCATCCTCTATGCGGGTAATCCCGCAGATCTTGCTGCGAACGGCTGACATGTCGTGAGTAACCTCAAGCCTTTCGGAAAGTCCCGGATGTTAGCAAATGCTGCCGGGATCGTCAGCCGTCCAATTCCGCAAAGCCCGTAAGAAAATGAGGACCGATATAGCGCTCGGGCAACGGGAACTCATCACGGTACTCGACCCCGACCAGGTACAGCCCGTAAGGATGGGCCGTGACACCACCGGTACGCCGAATCCGGCTTTCCAGCACCTCCCGCGCCCACTCGACCGGACGCTCGCCGGTGCCGATGGTCATCAGCACTCCGGCGATATTGCGCACCATATGATGAAGAAAGGCATTGGCGCGCACATCGATCACGATCATCTTGCCGTGACGGGTCACGCGCAGATGGTGCAACTGCTTGACCGGCGACTTGGCCTGACACTGACCGGCGCGAAAGGCACTGAAATCGTGAGTACCCACCAGGTATTCGGCAGCCTGCGCCATGCGCTCGACATCCAGCGGGCGGTGGTTCCAGGTAATTTCCTGATTCAGGTGCGCCGGGCGGATCTGATCGTTGTAGATCACATACCGATAACGCCGGGCGATGGCCTTGAAGCGCGCGTGAAAGGTGGCCGGCATGACTCTGGCCCAAGTGACGCTGACATCATGGGGCAGATTGATATTGGCGCCCATGACCCAGGCCTTCATGGTGCGCTCGGCCTGGGTGTCGAAGTGCACCACCTGACCACAGGCATGCACCCCCGCGTCCGTGCGACCGGCACACATCAGTGACACCGGTGACGCGGCCACTTTTGACAAAGCGTCTTCAAGGGTTTCCTGCACGGTCAGCACGCCGGACGCCTGACGCTGCCAGCCGCAATAGCGCGAGCCCTTGTACTCGACGCCCAGCGCGATTCGGGAAAAGCCCTCGGCCGCCATCTCGGCGGCCGGGTTATCTATGTTCGCCAAAGTGGTACAGCCTGTCGGTTCGCGAAAAGTCGGCCATTATACGGCCGCAAAAAAAACACGCTACTCAAGCCGGACATCTGAAATGCAAACGGCCGCATAAGCGGCCGTGTGCAGGTTGCCGGGGTTGAATCAGGCCAGCCGCGAAAGCATCTCCCGCGCTTCGCTTTTCTGACCGTCATCGCCCTCGGTGACGACCTCATCAAGAATATCCCGAGCGCCGTCCGCATCGCCCATGTCGATGTAGGCACGCGCCAGATCAAGCTTGGTCGCCGCCTCGTCAGTACCAGCCATGAAGTCGAAGTCCGGCTCGTCATCCAGCGCTGCCGCATCCTCGGCGGTGAATCTTGGCTCATCGAGCGGCGGATGTTCGAGATTCTGCGAAAGACGCTCAAGCTCGGCGTTGACGTCGTCGATTTCAGTCGCGAATGCCTGGCTTGCCTGATCGGTTTCAATCTCGTCCGCCAGCGACAGGTCGAAATCCTCTGGAAGCTCAAGGTCATCAGTGACCGGTGGTGTAGGCGAGGTTTCGCCCAAATCCAGCGGATCTTCGCCAAGGCCGAGCAGGAAATCATCTTCGCTCTTGAGGGCCGGGTCTTCCTCGGACAAGTCCAGATCGAAGTCGGCGAGGTCCTGCGGCGTTGCCGCTGCACGGGCCTCTTCCTGCTGCTGCATGACAGACTCGAAGCTCAGCTCTTCGTCATCCGCTACCGCCGAGACCTTGGGCTCGTCGAGCATCAGGTCATCGAGATCGTTAACGGTAGAGACTTCAGGCACAGACGGTTCTTCGAACTCGTCCAGGCTCAAGTCAAAATCGTTATCGAACGGGTCTGCCTCTTCGACAGGCTCTGCGGCCAGCGGAGCGGTGACTTCCGGCTCAGGCTCAGGCGTTGCAACAATTTCAGGCTCAGGCTCAGGCTCCTGCTCTGCCGAATCATCGGCCAGCAGCTCTTCAAGATATTTGGCATCGAGCTCTGCAACCAGTGCGGCCGTTGTAGCCGCCGCGGCGGCTGCAGCGACGGCAGGAGCAGCCGATGCAGTAGAGGTTTCAGAAGCCAGCGGCGCAGCAACAGGTGCCACCGGCTTCAGGGTCGAGTTAAGTTCTTCCCGCTGCTCGACCTCAGCTTCAAGCTTTCCCGCAGCCACCAGTTTACGTTCGTGGGCGGCATAGGCTTTGTTGTTACCCTGCTCGGCGTAGATTTCCATCAGTTTCAGACGGATATCGTCGCGCTTGGGGTCTTCGTTGACGGCTTCTTCCAGCAGCTCGATCGCCTGATTCATACGACCGTAAGCGATATGGATCTCGGCCTGAACCAGCGGATCGGCAGGACGTTCACGACCGGCAACGGCTGCTGCGGCGCCTCCCATGCGCACGTTGGGCGGCGGCACATCAAGCCCGTCGAAGCTGGCGGGCGGTGCATTCATGTCCATGTCCGAGACGAAATCCGACTCCTCGGCCAGCGCACGCGCCATGCGCTTGTGCTTCTCGGCTTCGGCCTTCGCCGCGCGACGACGCGCCAGGAACAACAACAGCAAGGCCAGAATCAGCAGTACCGCCCCACCGATCAGGCCAAGCAGTACAGGGTTGTTGATGATTTTCTGCAGCGCGTCCTGGTCTTCGTCTGCTGCAGCAACCGGCTCCACCGCCAGCGGCTGCTCTGGCGCCGGCGTCGCAACTTCGGCAGCACCGGCAGGCAATGCATCTTCAGGCGCAATCTCGCCAGCCGGTTTGACCGGAGCACCGTTGGCGTCGACCAGCGAGGCAGGCACCGCCGCGTTGGCCGGCGTTGCAGCTTCCGGGGTAGCGGCAGGTGGAGGCACGGCTGCGCCAGCGGCCTGCATCTTGGCCAACTGACCGTTTTTCAACTCGATCAGACGCTGCAGCTTGTCGAGCTGGCTTTGCAGGTCGTTCATGCGGCTTTTCAGCTCGGCATTATCACGACGTGTGGTATCCAGCGCTTCCTGAGCCACGGCCAGCTTGTTGCCCAGATCGCTGTCGCCCGCCGCACCTTTTGCCGCCGGCTTGCCGCTTGCCGAAACCAGACTGAGGTTATCGGAGGTATCCACTTTGGAAGGCGCCGCACCCGCGCGGTCACGACGGGTAGCATCGACCTGACGTGTACCGGCCGGCAGACGGCGACCTTCACGCCAGGCGCTGTATTGCCGGGAAACTTCTGCCACTGCCTGTGATTGCGGCAGCGCGGTGGTCTGCTGCGGCGTCGGAAGGCGCAGCACCTGCCCTTTCTTCAGGCGGTTGATGTTGCCACCAATGAACGCATCCGGATTCAAAGCCTGAATCGCCAGCATGGTTTGCTGGACAGTCCCGCCATTGCGCACCTTCGCAGCAATTTCCCACAAGGTGTCGTTATTGGCGGTGACGTACTGTGACTGCTTGTCGGCGGCTGGCGCCGGCAATGTGGATGTGTTGGCTGCCGGTGCTGGCGCTTCGGCTGCCGGCGCTTCAGCCGACGGGGCTACCGTTGCCAGTTGCGCAGGCGCCGCGGGCGCTGCAGCGGGGGCCGGGGCAGCAGCCGCAGCGGCTGCCTCGGGAGAGAATTTCGGCGGATCGAGCAGAAGGCTGTACTCACGCAGCAACCGGCCATTGGGCCAGAGCACCTGAACCAGGAACTTCACATAAGGCTCGCGCACCGGCTTGCTGGAAGTAATGCGCAGAACACTTTTACCGCTGGCATTGATAACCGGGGTAAAGGTGAGATCGTTGAGAAATGCCTGACGGGTCACACCCGCCTGCGCGAAGTCGGCCGTGGTGGCCAGGCTGGGCACAACTTGCGTTGCGTTGAGCCCCTGAGCCTCGGTCAACTCGATTTCCGCTACCAATGGCTGATTCAGGGTCGACTTGACCGACAATTCCCCGAGCCCCAGCGCCTGCGCCATACCCGATGACAGCGCTGATGCCGCAGCGATTGCTAATACCAGTTTACGAACCTGAACCATAGCCCATCCCTTGTTTAAAGATTCCCCGAGATCCGGGGAGGTAGTCCTGCATTTGGGTGTAAGGCGTATCGCCGCTAAAACAATTATTCAAATTGTTGCCAAGTATCTTTTACACATAGTCTTTTATCAACAATTCGCCAACCTGCACAGCGTTGAGCGCAGCGCCTTTGCGCACATTATCCGAGGTCAGCCACAGATTGAGCTGCTCGGAATCGTCGGTTCCCGCCCTGACGCGTCCCACATAAACCACGTCCTGGCCCACCGCATCGCCCACCGGCGTAGGGTAATCCCCCGCATCGACCAGTTCGATTCCGTCTGCAGACTCGAGTGCTGCATTGACCGCCGCCACGTCGACCGCCCCGGCCGTGCGCAACGCTACCGTGAAGCTGTCACCAAAGAACACCGGTACCTGAATGCAGGTCGCAGACACTTTGAGCGATGGCAGCGCCAGCAGTTCGCGCAATTCTTCGACCAGACGCCTTTCCAGCGGCAGGTGCCCCGACGCGTCTGGTGTCCCTACTTGCGCCAGCAGGTTGAACGCCATCTGACGATCAAAAAACCGCGCTTCCAGCGGGCGAACATTCAATAGCTCGGTGGTCTGACGAGCCAGCTCACTGACGCCTTCACGCCCCAGTGCCGATACCGCCAGACACGCCGTTACCGCCACCGACTGTATATCGATCAGGCCGAGCAACGGCGCCAAAGCCAGGGCAACCGCAGTGGCAGAAGCACTGGGACTGGCAACCAGACAAGGAGCGACGCCACGGTTGTGCAAAAGCGTAGCATTTATTTCCGGCACGACATTAGGTGCCTGGACTGCGGTAAATGCGCCCGACAGGTCGATGACCGTGCACCCCGCCGCTACCGCCTTTTCGGCGTGACTGCGACTGACCGCAGGTCCTGCAGCGAAAAACGCCATGCGCACCGTGCTGAAATCGAACTCGTCGACTTCACGTACGCGCACATTCTTGCCTCGAAACGGCACCGAGTGGCCTGCGGATTCGATGCTGGCCAGCAGGTACAGATTGCCGACCGGGAAATTGCGCTCCTCCAGAACCTGCACAACGGTTTCGCCGACAGTACCGGTTGCGCCGACTACGGCGATATCAAAGGACTGGCTCATGCAAAAACCTCAGGAAAATCAGGGAGCGGCACTTTAACCGCCGCATTGCCGACAGGCAATTCAAGCCGGCAATCAGGTGTGTATTTCAAGGCTCGAGCCCTATCGGGAAGAACACGCCATGGCTCCAGACGCCCAGCCAGCGCTGTTCATCTATATCGCGGGAAACGGCCAGCTCGACCAACTGATAGAAAACATTGCGGTGAATCAGCGCCTCCAGATTGCTCCGCACGTGAATGTAGGGCGCCGGTTCCTGGGTATCAGGGTCGGTTACAACGCGTAAAGGGTGTTCCGGTCCCGCCTCGGCCTGATCCTCTACATTGGTCAGAAAGCGCAACACCTGGCCCTCACCCTCCCCCAGCACCTCAAGGCTGACGGCGACAAAAGGCGCATCATCAACCGTGATGCCGACCTTCTCCACAGGAGTGATCAGGAAATAGTCGTCGCCGTCGCGGCGCATGATGGTCGAGAACAACCGGACCATCGGTTTGCGGCCAATCGGCGTACCCAGGTAATACCAGGTACCGTCGCGAGCGATACGCATGTCGATATCGCCGCAGAAATCCGGATTCCACAAATGAACAGGCGGCAACCCCTTGGTTTTGGGGATCTGTGCAAACAGATCACCCGCCTTGTTTGAATCGGTCACTCCACTCTCCTGATGCGAGCTTTAGGCTCTAGCGTTCGACACCCAATAAGGTACGAGCGTAGTCCTCAAGAGGCGGCCCCAGCAAATCCTCGGGGCTTTTGTCGTAAAGCGTCAGCAATCCGCCACGGCTGCGAATGCGTGCGCTGTCGATGAGGTAGCGGGTGCCGGTCTCGATCAGCATCAGCTGAATGACGCCGCTGTCGACGCCCAGACGATCCACCGCTTCCTGATCGGCCCATTGATCGCCATTGCCGATTCGGTCGTCAGCCTTGGCGAAACGCGCATAGAGCAAATAATGTGCGCCCGCAGCGCGCGCCTCGACCATGGCTTCATCCAGCCCCAATGGGCCTCGGGCACGACGGACCATCGGGAAGTACTCGATAAAGCCCTTGAAGGCTTCTTCAGCCACCACGTTGGGGCGCGGATAGGCATTGCCTGGCGGCACGAAGGCGCCCTGAGCGATGTAAATGAACGAGTCAGGCTGCACGCGCCAGTTGGCAGTACGACGGGTTTCGCTATGGTCGAGCAGACCTGCGTCGCTGAATTGCTCGCGAACACCTTCGCCCATGTCACTGACTTTCATGCAGCCACTCAACGCCAGAAGCGCGAGCAGCATAACCAGGCTACGCATTATCCCCTCCCAAATACCGGTGACGGAAAACCGGCGAATGGTCGTCGGATGCAGCTTCCGCGCCATATCTGGCACAGCCGCCATCAAAGCCTTGAAGCTGGCGCTCAAGACCGGGCTGGCGGGTTATTCGGCGGCGGGATCCGGCGTGGGCTCAGCGCTGACGTCGCCGTCGCGCTTGCGCTTATTGCCCATGCGTACGCCGATATCCATGAGGAAGTGGAAGAAGCCTTCCTGGTCTTCCAGCACGTTACTCCAGAACGGCGAGTGATACAGCGCAACGGCGCCATGCACCAGCGCCCAGGCAGCACAGTAATGGTAGTAAGGCGGGACATCTTCGAGCTTGCCTTCACTGATGCGGCCTTTGATCAGCAGCGTCAGGTGTTCGAAGTTGGAAGCGCGGATCTTGTGCAGCTCTTCGACCAGCTCAGGCACCTGATTGCCCTTGACCACCTTCTCTTCCAGGCGGTCGAACAGACGATAGCGCTGCGGGTCACGCATGCGGAATTCGAAGTAGGCGCGCGACAGCGATTCCTTGTCCTTGTCGACATCGGCCGAATGCAGCAGCTCGTTCAGGTCCCGCTCGTAGTCGAGCATCAGGCGCAGGTAGATTTCCGCCTTGGACTTGAAGTGCTTGTAGATGGTGCCTTTGCCAATGCCGACGGCGTCCGCGATCATCTCGACAGTGACGCTGTCTTCGCCTTGCTCGAGAAACAGCTTTAGCGCGGTGTCGAGAATTTCCTGCTCACGGCGGCGAAATTCACGGACCTTACGAGGTTCTTTCTGCATAGAGAGGTCTGTCAGGATCGAAATCGAAGCGGGGTATTATGCCCAATCGGCGCTAAATTGCACGGTTCATCCATACTTGTCGACCTGCATGAACGATTCGCACGGGAAATCCGCACCGGTCATCGCGCGCTAGCATTCCGCTGCGCTGGAAATCTAGTGCGCTGGCAACGCGGGGGCAGCGACGACAAATTCCATATAACCCGTGATCACCACATACAACGTGAAGTAGGCAAAGATCAGCGCCGAGGCTATGTAAGACCAGCGCAACATTCGCTCGCCCATGAAACGCCCTCCCTGGTGAGCCAGCGCACACAGCGAGATCGACCAGACCACGCCTGCGGCGACGAACCCGGCGAGA
This sequence comes from Pseudomonas sp. ICMP 10191, assembly GCF_001467335.1. Lineage (NCBI taxonomy): Bacteria > Pseudomonadati > Pseudomonadota > Gammaproteobacteria > Pseudomonadales > Pseudomonadaceae > Pseudomonas > Pseudomonas sp. ICMP 10191. The sequence continues at coordinate 62,121 of NZ_LKGW01000109.1, read as the reverse complement.
AAGGTCGAAGCGCTGGCAAGATCAGAGCCTTGCCGGGCAATCAGCGCTCCGCCGACTGCGGCAAACCAGAGGATGGCGCTGGGAGAGGACATCGCCAGAAAGATCCCGCGCAGGAACAGCGCCAGGCTGGATTTTTCCGATGCAACGTCCTGGCTGCCGAGACCGGTGCTGACGGCGGTGGCACTCATGACCATCCTGAAGCAGAACCAGGCCAGCACCGCAGTGCCGCCAATCCAGAGCACGTAGCGCACGGCTTCATATTGCAGCAGCACGGCCATGCCGAGCATGGCCAGGATTGCGTAGGCCAGATCCCCAACGCAGGTTCCCAGGCCCAGCCACAGGCCTCTGGAAAAACCGCGCTGCATGGACAGCGTAATCATGGCGATGTTTGCCAGACCGATGTCCAGGCACAAGGAAAGACTCAGCAGAAAACCATTGGAAAACTCCACCCCACCACTCCATTACTGCGACACCTTGGTATTTCGCCCGATGAGAGTGTTCATCGAGCACTCAAGGATCGCTTTAGTATTCCAAAACTGTTTAAAAAACGACCAAAAGACACTGGACGCTACGCCGTCCTGAACAATACTTAAGCTGCTGACGCGTTATCATTCCCCAAATGACTCGGCAGTAGAGGTGCCAAAGGAAGAGCGCGCCTTTGTTTTACTCCTAATGGTCTTAACCCGGCTTCCCCCCCCAGAATCCGGGTTTTTTTTGCCTGCGATTTGCCTGCCCGTCGACGTCCGTATCCGTCAGCGCTGAACGTGCGCCAGCGGAAACAGGCGAGCGAAATTGGCTGTGGTCTGCTCGGCAAAGCGCTCATAGGACTCGCCTCGCAGCATGGCCAGAAACTCGGCAACCTCACGTACGTACTGGGGCAGATTCGGCTTGCCCCGGTACGGGATCGGTGCAAGGTACGGGGAGTCGGTCTCGACCAGCAAACGATCGGCGGGCACCTGCCTGGCAACGTCGCGCAGGGCATCGGCATTGCGAAACGTCACGATACCGGACAGCGAAATGTAGTAACCCAGGTCCAGCGCGGCCTTGGCCATCTCCCAGTCTTCGGTGAAACAGTGCAGGACACCGGCGTGGGGCAAGGCGGCTTCGCGCAACAGGCTGAGGGTATCGGTACGTGCGCCCCGAGTGTGGATGACCACTGGTTTTTCAGTGATTCTGGCTGCCTCGAGATGAACCCGGAAAGACGCCTGTTGCAGCTCGGCCGCTTCAGGTTCGTAGTGATAGTCCAGACCGGTCTCGCCAATCGCTACCACCCGCGGGTGATCCAGTTCCTTGAGCAACCAGTCCAGGGGCGGCATTTCGCCGGGCTTCACGTCCAGCGGATGAATGCCCACCGAGCAATCGACATCCGCGTAGCGTTCGGCGAGTGCCTTGACCGCACTCGCATTGTCGGCGCTGACACCGATGCAGAGAAAATGCCCGACCCCTCTGCCACGGGCGGCATCGAGGGCTGCATCCAGAGAGCCATCGTGCTGGGCAAGGTCAAGGCGATCGAGGTGACAATGGGAATCTACAAGCATGGGTTAAAACACAACTACATCGTATGGGTTGGACGATCGGACTTGAGAGCGCCGACCAGGTAAGTTTCGATCAGATTGCGGGCGGTGTTGTCGCCGTCATTGAACTGCACGCCCACGCCAGCGGTGCGATTGCCCTGGGCGCCTTTTGGCGTGATCCAGGCAACCCGGCCGGCTACCGGAACCTTTTCCGGTTCGTCCATCAGATTGAGCAGCATGAACACTTCATCGCCCAGCTTGTAGCTTTTGCTGGTCGGAATGAACAGCCCGCCGTTTCTGATGAACGGCATGTACGCAGCGTAGAGAACGGATTTGTCCTTGATGGTCAGGGACAGAATGCCATTACGTGGACCTGTGCTCGGCGGCAAACTCATGACAACACCTCAACGGTTCCGGATAACGCAGAGTCTACGCCTGTCCCGGCAGGCCTGCCCACTGCACCAACAACGCTTCAAGCAGCAAGACCCGATTGAGGTTGGCCTTGGACATGACTTTCTGACGCTGCGCCAGAATCCAGTCCTGAATATCCAGCACTTTGGCGCGAGAAGACTTCTGCGCCAGGTACTGAATCACCTTGCGCATGTCACCCAGGCCAAGGCCTTCCTCGTCCTGCGTCATCTGATAGCGCAGGATCAGATGCGACCAGTCACAGAACCAGTCGAACAACAGTAACAGCGGGATATCCTTCCAGCCTTCGGCCAGCTGGGTAGCCGACTGTTGTTGCTTGAGCAGCTTCTTGACGCCGTCGACCACCAGCGCGCGCTGTTCGCGAACGCCCTGCGTATGCAGCGCCACCGCAGCCAGCGGCGACCCGGCGGCCAGCGTCAGCAACTCGAAGCGCTCGTCCTGGGAGCAATCGGGCAAGGCCCCGCTCAGCCAGTCGAGGCTCATCTGCTCGCCAGGCAATGGGCAGGCCTGCTGCACGCAGCGGCTCTTCACCGTTGGCAGCAAACGACTCGGTTGATGGCTGACCAGCAACAGAACGGTATTGCCTGAAGGCTCTTCCAGACTTTTCAGCAAGGCATTGGCGGCGTTGGTATTCATCGCTTCCACCGGCTCGACGAGCACCACCTTGCGCCCGCCCATCTGGGCGGTCTGCACCACGAAACTGACCAGATCACGCACCTGATCGACCTTGATCGGTTTGTCCGCCTCTTCCGGTTCAAGCACGTAATTATCAGGATGGCTGCCAGCCGCCAGCAGCAGGCAGGACTTGCAGTGCCCGCAGGCATCAAGCCCTTCGGGCGTCTTGCACAGCAGGCTGGCCATCAGGCGCTCGGCCAGGGCGCGCTTGCCGATACCGGCCGGACCGTGCAGCAGATAGGCATGAGCGTGCTGAGCACGACCGGCCATCTGCTGCCAGAGCGAAGCCTGCCAAGGGTAGGCTTCAGCCACGTTGCAGCTCCAGCAACTGAGGCAGCAAGGTATCGAGGGAAGCCTGAACATCGGCCAGGGTCTGTGCGGCGTCTACCAGGCGATAGCGCGCAGGTTCAGCCTTGGCGCGCTCCAGATAGGTGCTGCGCACGGCGTCGAAGAATGCCCGGCCTTCCTGCTCGAACCGATCCAGCCGACCGCGTGCAGCGGCACGTGAAAGGCCGATCTCCACGGGCAGGTCGAACACCAGCGTCAGGTCAGGTCGCAGATCGCCTTGAACGAATTGCTCCAGCGCTGCAATACGCTCATGGGACAGGCCGCGACCGCCGCCCTGATAGGCGTAGGTCGCATCGGTAAACCGATCACAGAGCACCACCTCGCCACGCGCCAGCGCTGGACGAATGACTTCGGCCAAATGCTGTGCACGTGCGGCAAACACCAGCAGCAGTTCGGTGTCGGCGCTCATGGCCTCGTCGCTGGGCGCCAGCAACAGCTCGCGAATACGCTCGGCCAGCGGAGTGCCGCCCGGTTCGCGGGTCAGCAGTACCTGAATACCCTGCGCACGCAATTGCGCCGCCAGGTAGTCGCGGTTGGTGCTTTTGCCTGCACCTTCCGGGCCTTCAAGAGTGATAAACAAGCCAGTCACAGGTCATCCTTAATCGTCATCATTGCGCACTCGGCTCGGACTGCGGCGCATCCGGAGCATCCGCAGGCACGGTTTCCGAAGAGGGCGAGTCAGTTGCCGGTGCCGGTGTGGCCGGTGCTGCAGGTGCCGGTGTGGCCGGTGCTGCAGGTGCCGGGCTGGAGCGATAATCCGCGCGGCGCTTGAGCTGATAGTCACGCACGGCCGCATTATGGGCATCCAGGTCGTCCGAGAACACATGGCTGCCGTCACCCTTGGCCACGAAATACAGGCTGCTGCCGTCCACCGGATTGAGCGCAGCATGAATCGCTTCGCGCCCCACCAGCGAAATCGGCGTCGGCGGCAGGCCGGCGATCATGTAGGTGTTGTAGGGTGTTGCTTCCTTGAGGTTGGCGCGGGTCAGTTTGCCGTTGTAGCGCTCGCCCATGCCGTAGATAACGGTCGGGTCGGTCTGCAACTGCATGCCCAGCTTCAGGCGACGCACGAACACACCGGCTATCTGGCCGCGCTCCTGAGGTACGCCGGTCTCCTTCTCGACCAGCGACGCCATGATCAGCGCCTGGTAAGGGTTTGAATAGGGAGCCTCTGACGACCGCGCATTCCATTCCTCGTCGAGTACTTCTTCCAGGCGGCTATAAGCCTGCTTGAGCAATTCGGCATCGGTCATGCCGCGCACGTAGCGGTAGGTGTCGGGAAAGAAGCGGCCTTCTGGAAACACATCGGGATGGCCGACTTTCGCCATCAGCTCGCTGTCGGACAGACCTGCCAGCGTTTGATCGAGCTTGGCCTGCTTGGCCAGCGCAGCACGCACCTGGCGGAAATTCCAGCCTTCGACCAGTGTCAGGCTGTATTGCACGACCTCCTTGCGCTTCCAGACGTCGAACAGGCCCTTGACGTTCATGCCCGGCACCATGCGGTATTCACCGCTGTGCAGCGCCTGTCCGGACAGGTTGAAACGCCAGTAGAGACGCAGCCAGAAAGCGTCCTTGATCACGCCATCGGCCTGCAATCGATTGAGTACGCCGGTCGGCGTTGAACCAGCAGGAACGTCCAGCAGTTGTTCCTGAGCCACCTCAAGTGGCTGGTTCAGCGCCTGATACTGCTGCCAGAACGCAAAGCCGAGCAGCAAACCTGCCAGGACAACCGCTGTTTCCAGCAACACCAATATTTTTCGGATCAAAATCAGATATCCAGAAGGGTGCGGGCAATACCTTGCAGTTTACGGGTGAGCGGCCCGACCGGCCAGTTCAACGCTGCAAAGCTGCAAACCGGCCAGACGCCGTACACGCTATTGCATAGAAACACTTCGTCCGCCGATTCAAGGTCAGACATGTGCAGGTCACGGATATCGACAGCCAGCCCCAGCTTTGGTGCCTGATCCAGCAACTCGGCACGCATCACACCGGCGACCCCGCAGCGGCTGAGATCGGCAGTCAGCAGACGACCCTGACTGACCAGAAACAGGTTGCTGTAGACACCCTCTATCAGTCGCCCGGACGTGTCACGCATCAAGCCCTCGGCGTGCTCGCTGTCACTCCACTCGGAGCGAGCCAGTACCTGCTCCAGACGATTGAGGTGCTTGAGTCCAGCCAGAAGCGGCTGTTCCGCCAGACGCGTCTGGCAGGCAAACAGGCGCACGCCCTGCTCGGCATGCACACCCGGATAGGCTGGCGCAGGGCCGCCCTGCAGGATTCGACGCGATTGGGCATTGGGGGCTGGAGCGTAACCGCGCTGGCTGTCGCCGCGGGTAAGGATCAGCTTCATGACCCCATCGCCAAGCTCTGCAGCGAAGCGGGTCATTTCTGCACGGATAAGCGCATGATCGGTTGCGATCGACAAGCGCGCGCATCCGTTTTCGAGACGCTGCAGATGGCGCTCCAGGAGCAATGGCTGCCCGGCCTTGACGACGATGGTTTCAAACAGTCCATCGCCGTAGGCCAGCCCCCGGTCCTTGAGGGACAAGGCGTCTGCGGGGCAGCCATCGACCCAGGCGGGCATTACTCGGCGAACCGACGGAATACCAGCGAGCCGTTGGTGCCACCGAAGCCGAAGGAGTTCGACAGAACGACGTCGATCGGCATGCGGCGCGCTTCGTGGGGCACGAAGTCCAGATCGCAGCCTTCGCTTGGCTCATCCAGGTTGATGGTCGGCGGAGCCACCTGATCAACCATTGCCAGCACACTGAAGATCGCTTCGACAGCACCGGCGGCGCCCAGCAGGTGGCCGGTCATCGACTTGGTCGAACTGACTGCCAGCTTGTAGGCGTGATCACCGAATACCGATTTGATAGCAGAAGCTTCGGCCAGATCGCCTGCAGGCGTCGACGTACCGTGTGCGTTGATGTACTGCACCTGATCGGGATTGACCCTGGCATCACGCAACGCATTGACGATGCAGCGCGCAGCACCGGCGCCGTCATCAGGTGGCGAGGTCATGTGATAGGCGTCACCGCTCATGCCGAACCCGACCAGCTCTGCATAGATGGTCGCGCCACGCGCCTTGGCGTGCTCAAGCTCTTCGAGCACCATGGCACCGGCACCATCTGACAGGACGAAACCATCGCGGCCTTTGTCCCAGGGACGACTGGCGCGGGTGGGGTCGTCGTTGCGGGTCGACAGCGCACGCGCTGCACCGAAGCCGCCCAGACCGAGGCCGCAGGCGGCCATTTCGGCGCCGCCAGCGATCATCACGTCCGCTTCGTCATAGGCGATGTTGCGCGCGGCCATGCCGATGCAGTGGGTTGCAGTGGTGCAAGCCGTCGCGATGGAGTAATTGGGTCCCTGAGCGCCCAGATGGATCGACAGGAAACCGGAAATCATGTTGATGATAGAGCCAGGAACGAAGAACGGTGAAATCCGTCCCGGACCCTGCTCGTGCAGCAGACGACTGCTGTTTTCGATATTGGTCAGACCACCGATGCCCGAACCCATGGCAACGCCGATGCGCTCACGGTTTGCATCAGTGACTTCAAGGCCGGCATTACGCACTGCCTGGAAGCTGGCCGCGAGGCCATACTGAATAAAGAGATCGAGGCGGCGCGCTTCTTTGGGCGCGAGGTATTCTTCGACGTTGAAACCCTTGACCGAGCCGCCGAAGCGGGTGGTGAAGGCTGACAAGTCCGTGTGCTCGATAAGGCCAATGCCACTGCGGCCCGCCAGAATGCCTTGCCAACTGCTGGGCACGTCATTGCCCAGTGGCGAAAGCATGCCCATCCCGGTGACCACGACGCGTCTACGCGACACAGGACTCTCCTTCTCTCTTGTTTACGGAACAATCACAGCGTTTTTTAAAGAAAAAACCGCACGCCGATTAAAGCAGTGCGGTTTTCCCGTGACAGCAGTCAGCGACTACAAATCTTAAGCCTGATGGTTAGTGACGTAGTCGATTGCTGCTTGAACGGTAGTGATCTTTTCCGCTTCTTCGTCCGGGATTTCGGTCTCGAATTCCTCTTCCAGAGCCATTACCAGCTCGACGGTGTCCAGGGAGTCAGCGCCCAGGTCCTCAACGAAAGAAGCAGTGTTGACAACCTCTTCTGGTTTGACGCCAAGTTGCTCTGCAACGATTTTCTTGACGCGCTCTTCGATGGTGCTCATACCTAGTTTTAACTCCTAGTGGAAATGTTCAGGCATCTGGCCAGTGGGTAAGTGTATAGAAGAGGTTTTGCGAATTTCAAGCTTAACGCTCTCCCCTTATGCCCAACCGTACCTTCGCCCATTCATAGATTGCAGCTTTATAACGGATTTTAGACAGCTCGTATGACATTTTTTTGAAACAGGTCGTCACATTAGCTCATGTACATGCCGCCGTTAACAGGGATTGTGGCCCCGGTAACGTAGCCTGCGCCTTCGGACGCAAGAAAAGCGACTACGTGCGCAATCTCTTCGGCTTGCCCCAAACGGCCCAGGGGTATCTGGGTAATCAGTGACTCACGCTGAGCCTCAGGCAGCTCACGCGTCATGTCGGTGTCGATGAAACCCGGTGCCACCGAATTCACGGTGACCGCCCGCGAGCCCACTTCACGGGCCAGAGCCCTGCTGAAGCCTTCCAGACCGGCCTTCGCGGAAGCATAGTTTACTTGACCGGCGTTGCCCATGGCACCCACAACCGAACCAATGCTGATAATACGTCCCCAACGCGCCTTGGTCATGCCACGCAAAACGCCCTTGGAAAGACGGAAAAGGCTGTTCAGATTGGTGTTGACGACGTCATACCATTCGTCATCTTTCATGCGCATCATCAGGTTATCACGGGTGATACCGGCATTATTGACCAGAATCAACGGTGCGCCAACGCGCTCCTGAATGGTGGACAGGACCGAATTCACAGACTCGGCATCACAGACATCCAGCATCAGGCCAAAGCCTTCGATGCCGTTTTCCTTGAACGTCGCACTGATGCGCTCGGCGCCGGACTCTGACGTCGCGGTGCCCACGACAACAGCACCGTTGCGTCCCAATTCCAGAGCAATGGCTTGACCAATGCCGCGACTTGCACCGGTTACCAGTGCCACTTTACCTTGAAGGCTCATGCAGGCTTCTCCTAATCAGGCCAGTGCCGCGCGCGCGGCGGCAAAGGCGTCCGGGGTATCAAGGTTGTAGGTAATCACGCCGTCGGCGCAACGCTTGTTCAGACCGGCCAGCACTTTGCCCGGACCGCACTCCACAAGCTGGGTCGCACCGCGACTCGCCAGACATTGAATGGATTCGACCCAGCGTACCGGCTTGTACAACTGCTCCAGCAAATCACGCTTGAGCGTCGCCAGATCACTGACAGCACTGGCACTGACGTTTTGTACCAGCGCGATTTCCGGCGCCTGCCATTCGATGGCCTCAACAGCCTCGGCGAAACGTTCGGCGGCCGGGCGCATCAGTTCGCAGTGCGATGGCACGCTGACCGGCAACGGCAAGGCGCGCTTGGCACCACGGGCCTTGCACAGCTCCATGGCACGCTTGACGGCCTCGGCGGAACCGGCAATCACCACCTGACCCGGCGAGTTGAAATTCACGGCACTGACGACTTCGCCCTGCGCCGCTTCGGCGCAGGCTGCGATAACGTCGGCATCATCCAGACCCAGAATGGCGGCCATGCCGCCCTGACCCGCTGGCACCGCTTCCTGCATCAACTGGCCGCGACGCTCGACAAGCTTCACGGCGTCGGCCAGGCTCAGGCTTTGCGCGGCCACCAGTGCGCTGTATTCACCCAGGCTGTGACCGGCGACGAACGCAGGAACCGCACCGCCCTCGGCCAGCCACACATGCCACAAGGCAACGGAAGCGGTGAGAATGGCCGGCTGGGTCTTGTCGGTCTGATTGAGCAGCTCGGCAGGACCGTTCTGAGTCAATGCCCACAGGTCGTAGCCAAGGGCTTCGGAAGCCTGCTCGAAAGTGTCGAGGATCAGCGGATGCTGTGCGCCTTGCTCGGCGAGCATACCGAGCGATTGCGATCCTTGACCCGGAAAGACGAATGCGAGGGATGCAGACATTTGACAAGCCTCTGAATTATTGTCGCCAAAATGGGCGTCCGGACAGGCCGAACGCGGGAATTCTAATTTACATGACTGATCGGTTGGATGACTGACCAGTCTGATGCGTCACATTTTCAGGTTCGGCCGTCCTGAAACATCGCTTCAAGCCGCCCCTTCAAACGCTCTGGCAGGTTTTCACGGGACTCGACGACCGCTCGCTGAATCGCACTCTGAAAACCTGAAACACTGGCAGAACCGTGGCTTTTCACCACGACCCCCTGCAACCCGAGCAGGCTCGCACCATTATGACGGGCGGGTGCCAGATCGGTCTGCAAGCGCTTCAGCAAGGGCAACGCCAGCGCGCCGACTGCCCTGCTGAGCAGATTACGCTGGAACAGCGCCTCGATTCTGGCTGCAATCATGGTCGCCAGCCCCTCACTCGACTTGAGCAATACGTTGCCGACGAAACCATCACACACCACCACGTCAGCCTCCCCCCTGTACAACCCGTCGCCTTCTACATAACCAATGTAGTTAAGCCCCGACGCAGACTGCAAAAGACCGGCAGCACGTTTGACCTGCTGATTGCCCTTGATGTCTTCCGTGCCCACGTTGAGCAAGGCCACTCTGGGCGTTGCGACACCGAGGATCTCGGCAAGCACCGAACCCATCACTGCAAACTGATAGAGCGCCTCGGCACTGCAATCGACGTTCGCCCCCAGGTCCAGCAGTTGGCAATGACCCGAGCAAGTGGGAATGGCTGCGATCATTGCCGGGCGGTCGATCCCTGGCAAGGTCTTGAGCACGAACCGGGAAAGCGCCATCAGCGCACCGGTATTGCCGGCACTGACACAGGCCTGGGCCTGACCGCTGGCCACCAGCTCGAGAGCAACGCGCATGGAGGAGTCAGGTTTGCCACGCAACGCCTGAGACGGACGCTCGTCCATCGCAATCGTTTCACTGGCATGAATGACACGCAGGCGCGAACGGTCCACGGCTTCATGAGCAGAGACGAGTTCTTCAATAAGGGGAGCTTGGCCGACAAGGGCCAGGTGAAGCGAGGGAGTAGCTGTCAGGCACGCGAGGCTTGCCTGAACAATGTTGCGGGGACCGAAGTCCCCGCCCATTGCGTCGATCGCGATGATCGGAGCGGACAAGAAATTACTCGTCAGCGCCCTTGTCGATCACTTTACGACCACGGTATACGCCTTCTGGCGATACGTGGTGACGCAGGTGAACTTCACCAGTGGTCTTTTCTACCGACAGAGTGCTTGCCTCAAGAGCGTCGTGCGAACGACGCATGTCACGGGCAGAGCGGGATTTTTTGTTCTGCTGAACAGCCATAATTGATTAACTCCTAAACGTTTGGGTCACGCTTTAACTGCGCCAATACACTGAACGGGTTGGACCGCGTTACCTCGTCCACGCTCGGTTCGGGCTCATCGAGACCCGCCGGTTGCTGGCATTCTTCAGGATGATGAGCAGGCACAATGGGCAAGGCGAGCAATAGCTCCTCCTCGATCAATGCCAGCAGATCCAAAGGATCTTCGCCCAGTTCCAGCACGTCATAACCTTTCGGTAACGACTGGGTATTCGCACCCTCCTTCACCACGGCGTAACTGCATTCGCTGTGGATCGGCAGGGTCACCAGCTCAAGACAACGCTGGCAAACCATCTTGACCGGGACGTCTATCGAACTGTGGATAACCACAGAACGGCGTTCGTCACGCTCAAAAACGAATTTCGCCTGCACCGTACCGACAGTGTCGGCCAGCGGGTCGCAGAGTCTCTTCAGATCGCCCAGCAGCACTTCACCCTGAAGGGTAGTGCCGCGATCGGACAATTTGCGCGGGTCAACGTGAGATGGAATCGGGTCATTCAACATAGGCGCAGCATTCTAGGGATGCCCCCCGGGCATGTCAAAGGAAATTCAGGCCTGTTCGTCACTCCGGCCACTCTTTAGAATCAACGCTCAGCCTACGGAGAACCGCATGCCATCCCTGCTCCTCGCTTCCAGCTCCTCATACCGCCGCGAACTGCTCGCCCGCCTGCGCCTGCCATTCACCTGCAGGTCTCCGGATATCGATGAAAGCCGGCGACCGAACGAGGCCGCATTCGACCTCGTACAACGCCTTGCCCGGGAGAAGGCCCAGGCGCTGGCCGCGGAACATCCACACCACCTGATCATCGGCTCCGACCAGGTCGCCGTTCTTGACGAACAGGTCCTGGGCAAACCGCACAGCTTCGAACGCGCACTGGAACAGCTGACGGCAGCGAGCGGCAAAAGCGTGACCTTCCTGACCGGTCTGGCCCTGCTCAACAGCTCGACCGGCGAGTGCCAGGTCGACTGCGTGCCTTTTACAGTACACATGCGCGAACTCGACCGGGCCAGCATCGAACGCTACCTGCATGCTGAACAGCCCTATGACTGCGCAGGCAGCTTCAAGGCAGAAGGCCTTGGCGTCAGCCTGTTTCGCAGCACCGAAGGCAGCGATGCGACCAGCCTGATCGGCCTGCCGCTGATACGCCTGGTGGACATGCTAATAAAGGAAGGCCTCAGCGTACCCTGAGACTCAGACAAAGAACCCGGCCATTGGCCGGGTTCTTTATTTCTGCATCAAGCCATCAACGCAGGCTTGGGCCGTTGAAACCGACCAGCATGGCAATTCGCTCAGCGATACTGGTGCCGAGTTTTTTCGAAAAGCGATCAAAAGGCGACTCTTCGACGGTGTACTCGACGATGTCCTTTTCCTTGATTACGTCACGCGCAACATAACTTGCACTGCCCAGACCATCCACCAGACCCAGCGCAACAGCCTGCTCGCCGGTCCAGATCAGCCCGGAGAACAGCTCCGGGTGATCCTTGTCCTTCAGCCGGTCGCCACGACCCTGTTTGACACTGGCGATGAACTGGCGATGAGTCGTGTCCAGCACACCCTGCCAGAACTGCGTTTCATCAGCCTTCTGCGGCTGGAACGGATCAAGGAATGCCTTGTGCTCGCCGGAAGTATAGGTACGGCGGTCAACGCCGAGCTTATCCATGGCACCGACAAAGCCGAAACCTGCTGCCGTCACACCGATCGACCCCACCAGACTGGCCTTGTCGGCGTAAATCTGGTCAGCGGCACTGGCGATGTAATAAGCCCCCGAAGCACCGAGATCGGTAATGACCGCATACACCTTGATGTCCGGCTTCGCCGCGCGCAGACGACGGATTTCGTCGTAGACATAGCCCGACTGCACAGGACTGCCACCCGGGCTGTTGATTCGCAGAATCACACCCTTGGTCTTTTCATCCTCGAAGGCCTTCTGCAGCGCAGTGACAATGTTCTCGGCACTGGCCGCTTCCTTGTCGGCAATCACGCCCTGCACATCGATCAGCGCAGTGTGGCTGGAACGACGAGAAGTGCCGCCCTCGAAATCCAGCATCGGGACGATCACTGCAACAAACAGGAACGCGAACGTCAGCAGCTTGAAAAAGATCCCCCAGCGACGCGCGCGGCGCTGCTCCTGAACACTGGCCAGCAGCGTCTTCTCAAGAAGCTTCCAGCTCTTCGCCTCTTCCCTGCCATTGATGCCCTCGTCCGCGCCTTGCGAAACGGGTGCCTTCCATTCGTCAGACATGTTCCAATCACTCCAACCCGAAAACTAGACGCTGCGCCCGTTCAACCAGGTGCGCAGCTCGGAAAAATGCTCGATAGCCAGCCGCGGCTCGAACTGACGCAGCGACTCCAGCGGCTGAGCGCCATAGCCCACCGCAACCGAATCCATACCGGCGTTGCGAGCCATCAGCAGATCGAACGAAGCATCGCCGATCATCAGCGAACGCTGCGGCGCAACCCCACAGTGCGCCATGATCTCGTTCAACATCAGCGGATCAGGCTTGCTGGCGGTCTCGTCGGCTGCCCGGGTGACATCGAAGTAATCCTGCCAGCCATTGGCCTTCAGCACACGATCAAGCCCACGACGCGCCTTGCCGGTAGCGACCGCCAGACGATAGCCGTCCTCGCGAAACGCCTGCATCGACTCCACCACACCGTCGAACAGCGGCGACGGCACGTTATCCATCGCCATGTAACTGTCCGCGTAGTGCTGCCGAAAATCGATCAGCTGGTTGCCGCTGATCTGCGGATACAGGGTTCGAATCGCCTCGGGCAGCCCCAGACCAATAATCCCCTTGATCGCCGTATCGTCGCGAACTTCAAGGTCGGTCTCGATGGCCGCCGTGCGCATGGACAGGACGATGCGCCCGACCGAGTCGGCCAGTGTGCCGTCCCAGTCGAAAATCAACAGATCGTAATCACGGCGCACTCAAACGCTCCACTGTTTTGGCCCACATGTCATCGACAGGCGCCTGCACATTAAGCTTGCTGCCATCGGGCATCGGCACCGTCAGCATGTAGGCGTGCAGAAACAGACGCTTGCCGCCCAGATCGCGAATTTCGCGACTGAAATTCTCGTCACCGTACTTGGTGTCACCTGCAATCGCATGACCCGCGTACAAGGTGTGCACGCGGATCTGGTGGGTACGTCCGGTGACCGGCTTGGCTTCGACCATGGTGGCAAAGTCGCCAAAACGACGCAGCACCTTGAAAATCGTCAGAGCCTCCTTGCCCTCTTCATTCACTTCGACCATGCGCTCGCCGGAGCGCAGGTTGCTTTTCATCAGCGGCGCACGCACCTGCTTCAGGGCCGTTGCCCAGTTACCGCGGACCAGCGCCATGTAGCGCTTGTCGACGCCGTCGCCGCGCAGGGCTTCGTGCAGATGACGCAGCATGCTGCGTTTCTTGGCAATCATCAGCAGACCGGACGTGTCGCGATCGAGACGGTGCACCAGTTCGAGCTCCTTGGCATCCGGGCGCAACTGGCGAAACGCTTCGATCACACCAAAACTCAGGCCGCTGCCGCCATGCACGGCGATACCTGCGGGCTTGTTGAGCACGATAAGCGCCTTGTCTTCGTAAACGATCGCAGCTTCGAGACGCTGCAAAAGTGCCTGCGCGACCGGCACAGGCTCGTCGCGCTCAGGCACGCGCACAGGAGGAATGCGCACGATATCGCCTGCCTGCAACTTGTACTCCGGCTTGATCCGCCCCTTGTTCACACGCACTTCGCCTTTGCGCAAAATGCGGTAAATCAAGGTTTTGGGTACACCCTTGAGATAAGTGATCAGAAAATTATCGATGCGTTGACCGGCAAGTTCCGGGGCAACCTCAACCAGCTGGACGCCGGGGGTTGGAGGGGCAATATTCGTCATGCCGCAAATGATAACAATTTTTTATGGATTTGAAGCACTTAATGATTGCTGCTATAGTCGCGAACGCCGCCAAAAGCGGCCGGACAGCGGACCAACGGTTGACAACCGGCCCTGACCAACGCAATTCACAAGGACGGGAGGCCGTCCTACGCAGTGTTCGGTGACAACGGAGCACGCTGAAAACGTAACGAGCGCAGGTGACATGAGGCCGGAAACACGCCTGACCGCAGAGCAGACAGCTCGCGGCCAGTGCGGACAGTTCATGGCCAGTTCACAAAGTGCAGTCGCTTTCAGACGCTACGAGCGAATGCTTCGGGAACAACGCCTCAAGCCATGATGCGCGACCTTCCCTATCGAAGGTCGCGGTAAATGCCAACCCGCTGCGGATTCTGCGCGCGGCAGCACCCGAATTATCAGGGATACGTGTAGGGTGGAGACGCACAACCATCGGACTGTGTAGCACAAGGCTTGTTCTAGACGCTTCATCTCGTCCGCTACCGATGGTCGATTCCTCCTCCTGACAAAGCTTTTGCTGAAAGGGGTGTCTTATGCCACCACAGCAAGCAGGAAACGTCGTCGCGACCCTCCGCCCCCTCTGGGCGAGGACCTCGCTAGACACTGGAGTGTCCAACCACTCCTGACGTGCCCTGACACCGACCGTGAGAAGTCGTGTGTGCCGAACGCCGTTTCCGGCAGCCCGGAAACCGACGGTACTACATGAAAAGAATGCTGATTAACGCAACTCAACCCGAAGAGTTGCGTGTTGCACTGGTAGACGGCCAGCGCCTCTACGACCTGGACATCGAGTCAGGTGCACGCGAGCAGAAGAAGGCCAACATCTATAAAGGCCGAATCACTCGCATCGAACCCAGCCTCGAGGCTGCCTTTGTCGATTTCGGCTCTGAGCGCCACGGCTTCCTGCCCCTCAAGGAAATCTCCCGCGAGTACTTCAAGAAAGCCCCTGAAGGCCGCGTCAACATCAAGGACGTCCTGAGCGAAGGCCAGGAAGTCATCGTTCAGGTCGAGAAAGAAGAGCGTGGCAACAAGGGCGCAGCCCTGACCACCTTCATCAGCCTCGCAGGCCGCTATCTGGTTCTGATGCCGAACAACCCTCGTGCCGGCGGTATCTCGCGCCGTATCGAAGGCGAAGAGCGCAACGAACTGCGTGAAGCCCTCAACGGCCTGATCGCGCCAGCCGACATGGGCCTGATCGTTCGTACTGCCGGCCTGGGCCGCAGCAGCGAAGAAATGCAGTGGGACCTCGATTACCTGCTGCAACTGTGGACCGCCATCAAGGAAGCGTCCCTCGATCGCTCCGCTCCTTTCCTGATCTACCAGGAAAGCAACGTCATCATCCGCGCCATCCGTGACTACCTGCGTCAGGATATCGGTGAAGTCTTGATCGACAGCATCGAAGCCCAGGAAGAAGCGCTGACTTTCATCCGTCAGGTGATGCCGCAGTACGCCAGCAAGATCAAGCTGTACGAAGACAGCGTTCCGCTGTTCAACCGCTTCCAGATCGAAAGCCAGATCGAAACCGCCTTCCAGCGCGTAGTCGAACTGCCTTCCGGTGGCTCCATCGTCATCGATCCGACCGAAGCCCTGGTGTCTATCGACATCAACTCGGCGCGCGCCACCAAAGGCAGCGACATCGAAGAAACCGCCCTGCAGACCAACCTTGAAGCGGCTGAGGAAATCGCCCGTCAACTGCGTCTGCGTGACATCGGCGGCCTGATCGTCATCGACTTCATCGACATGACGCCGGCCAAGAACCAGCGCGCCGTGGAAGAGAAAGTCCGCGAAAGCCTGGAAGCCGACCGTGCCCGCGTGCAGATCGGTCGCATTTCGCGCTTCGGTCTGCTGGAAATGTCCCGTCAGCGCCTGCGTCCATCGCTGGGCGAAAGCAGCGGCATCGTCTGCCCTCGCTGCAACGGCACCGGCATCATCCGTGATGTTGAATCGCTGTCGCTGGCCATCCTGCGCCTGATCGAAGAAGAAGCCCTGAAAGACCGCACTGCCGAAGTGCGCGCCCAGGTGCCGATTCCGGTCGCGGCTTTCCTGCTCAACGAAAAACGCAACTCGATCACCAAGATCGAACTGCGCACCCGTGCGCGCATCATCATTCTGCCGAACGATCAGCTGGAAACGCCGCACTTCGAAGTTCAGCGTCTGCGTGATGACAGCCCTGAAGCGCACAGCAGCCAGACCAGCTATGAAATCGCTGCTGCCGCTGCCGAAGTGGAAGAAATTGCACCACTGGCCGCCGCAACCCGCACCCTGGTTCGTCAGGAAGCGGCCGTCAAGACTGCTCCGGCTCGCGCCAATGCGCCGGTCCCGGTAGAAGCCGCTGCCCCTGCGGCAACGCCTGCACCGGCACCTGCCGCTCACGAGCCAAGCCTGTTCAAGGGTCTGGTGAAATCCCTGGTCAGCCTGTTCGCGACCAAGGAAGAGCCTGTCGCTCCGGTTGTGGTTGAGAAGCCTGTTGCAGAACAGCGTCCAGCCCGCAACGAGGAACGTCGCAACGGCCGCCAGCAGAGCCGTGGCCGCAACAATCGCCGCGACGAAGAGCGCAAGCCTCGTGAAGAACGCGCCCCCCGCGAAGAGCGTGCAGAGCGCGCACCTCGTGAAGAGCGTGCTCCGCGTGAAGAACGTGCACCTCGTGAAGAGCGCACCGTTCGCGAACCGCGTGAAGCCCGCGAGGAGTCGGCACCGCGCGAAGAGCGTCCAGCCCGTACCACCCGCGAGCGCAAGCCGCGTGAAGCGCGCGAAGATCGCCCGGTTCGCGAACTGCGCGAGCCTCTGGATGCAGCCCCTGCGGTGAACCTCGCTCGCGAGGAGCGTCCTGAACGCGCACCACGCGAAGAGCGCCAGCCGCGCGCCCCTCGTGAAGAACGTCAACCACGCGCCGAACAGGCCGCGGCTGCCGTGAGCGAAGAGGAAGTGCTGCTCAACGAAGAGCAGATCAATGACGAGAACCAGGAAGGCAACGACGGTAGCGAAGGCGACCGCCCTCGCCGCCGCTCGCGTGGCCAGCGTCGTCGCAGCAATCGTCGTGAGCGTCAGCGCGATGCCAATGGCAACGTGATCGAAGGCTCCGAAGAGAACGGCAACGAAGAAGAAGGCAGCGCCACCGACCTGTCGGCGGGTCTGGGCTTCACCGCCGCAGCTTCCGCTGCCAGCAGCGTGATCAGCGCGCCTGCCGAAGCCGACGCGCATCAGCAGGCCGAACGTGCCAACAGCAACGCCGCCGCTGCAGACGCCGAGCCAGCGCATCAGGCAGCTGCTGCCAAAGCATCTGCGACCGAAGCGCCTGTGACTGAAACGCCAGTAGCTGAAACGCCAGCCACCGAAGCACCGGCTGCCGAAAAAGCACCGACCGTTGCCGAACCGACTGTCGAGGCACCTGCCGTTGAAGCCCCTGTAGCGGACGATGCTCCTGTAGCACAGCCTGCTCCAGAGGTTGAAGTTCAGCCGGCAGCGGTCGAAGCCCCTGCCATTGCTGCGCAGTCCGAACTGTTCGAAGCACCTCACGCAGAACGCGTAGTGCCGTTCAAGCCGACGCCAGAGCCAGCACCACAGGCGCCGGTCGAAGCAGCGGCTCATGAGGAAGTGCCAGCCACCGAATCATCCGAACTGCCAACGCCTGCACCTGCTGCTGCCGTCGAGCCGGTAGCCGTGAAAGAAGAGCCTGCTCCTTACGTCGCGCCTCAGCCGGTCGTTGAAGAACAGGCACCTGCGCCACTAGAGCAGGCACCTGCGGCTGAAGAAGCAGCGCCTGCACCAGTGGTCAGCAGCACGGGCCGCGCACCGAACGATCCTCGTGAAGTTCGTCGCCGCAAGCGTGAAGAAGAAGCACGTCGTCAACAGGAAGCCGCTGCTGCCAGCGCTCCAGTCGTCGAGGCAGCGCCTGCTGCCGCTGAAGCAGAATCGGCCCAGCCTTCACCGGCAGCCGGGGAAAAGACCGAAGAAGCGGCCACTGAGCAACCGGCAGTCAAACCGCAACATGAAGCCGAGAAAGAAAACGAGCCTAAACCCCTCGCCTAATCCCGGCCCATGAAAAAGCCCCGCCTGTGCAAACAGGNGATTGAGGGCTGCACTGCGTTCATCTTCAATACACAGCGCTTGATCTGATCCCTTCGCGAGCAGGCTCGCTCCCACAAGAGACCATCTTCAGGCTATCAGTAGAGGTTCGGCTCCATCTCCAGCTCGACACCGAAACGTTCGGCGATGTCGGTCTGGATACGGCGCGCCAGACTCAGCAGCTGCAAGCCACTGGCCTGCCCATAGTTGACCAGCACCAGCGACTGAAGCTTGTGCACGCCAGCATCACCATCGCGATAACCCTTCCAGCCCGCCTGCTCGATCAGCCATCCAGCCGCCAGTTTCACCCGGCCATCGTCCAGCGGGTAGCCGACGACACCTGGGTGCTGCTGTTTGATCGTTGCGTACAGTTCGGCAGGGATAATCGGGTTTTTGAAGAAACTGCCGGCATTGCCCAGCACCGCGGGGTCAGGCAGCTTTTCACTGCGAATGGCGCAGATCGCACGGCTGACATCGAACGGCGTCGGCCGATCAATACCCAGCTCGTCGAGACGCTGACGAACCGGGCCATATTCGAGGTGCAGGCGAGCTACGCGGCTGAGCTTGAAACGCACACGCAGGATCAACCAGCGCGCGACCTGATGCTTGAACACGCTGTCGCGGTAGCCGAACGCACAGTCCTGCAGAGAAAACTCGCGCAATTCGCCGGTTTCACGATCCAGCGCAGTCAGGCTATGGAAGACATCCTTGATCTCGACGCCATAGGCACCGATGTTCTGCATGGGTGCCGCACCAACGGTGCCTGGAATCAGACTGAGGTTTTCCAGCCCCGCCAGCCCCAGCTCAAGACAGGACTGCACGAACGGATGCCAAGGCTCGCCAGCCTCTGCCTCGACAATCGACTCGAGACAGTCCTCATGCACGATGCGAATGCCGCGGCTGACCATGCGTACGACCAGTGACTGCACGTCAGCGCTGAGCAGCAGGTTGCTGCCACCGCCAATCACCAGCAGTGGCACATCGTGCTCGGCCGAATAGGCCAGCGCCTGGCGAACATCGTCATCGCTGTGCGCTTCGGCAAATAGCCGGGCTTGAACATCCACACCGAACGTATTGAACGGTTTGAGGGAAATCGCGGATTGCACCTGCAAGGTCATACCCTCGCCTTCCCGAACCAATGGACGCAGCGCATCAACCCTCCAGCAAGCGCCTTACGCGCTCCAGGTCTTCAGGCGTATCAACGCCACCGGGTGGCGCTTCAAGCGCGTCGGCAACGTGAATCCGCACGCCATTCCACAGCGCACGCAATTGTTCCAGGCTTTCAGTGTTTTCCAGCCAGCACGGCCCCCAACTGACGAAGTCATGCAGGAAGCCCGCACGGTAGGCATAGATACCGATATGCCGACGATAAGGCACACCGGCAGGCAATTGGTCACGATTTGCTGCGAGCGCATCGCGCGCCCATGGCAAGGGAGCCCGGCTGAACGTCAGCGCCAGGCCGTTGATGTCCGTAGCAACCTTGACGATGTTGGGGTTGAACAACGCGGCCACGTCGTCGATAGGTTCGGCCAGCGTAGACATGCCAGCTTCGGGATGGGCGGCCAGATTGGACGCCACCTGATCGATCACCGCAGGCGGGATCATCGGCTCGTCGCCCTGCACATTGACGACAATCGCGTCAGCCGCCAGGCCCAATTGCGCGGCCACCTCAGCCAGACGATCGGTGCCGGAGTTGTGATCGTCGCGCGTCAGCAGCACTTCGGCACCAAAAGCCTGACAGGCTTCGACAATGCGCGCATCGTCGGTGGCAATCACCACACGTTCGGCGCTGCTCTTGCACGCCTGCTCCCAGACCAGCTGAACCATGGGTTTGCCGGCAATGGTTTTCAGCGGCTTGCCCGGAAAGCGACTGGAGCCGTAGCGCGCCGGAATGACAACGGTAAACGCTGCGGTCATTTTTCCAGCCGCTCGTCGGTGCTCAGGGTACGAGCTTCGCTTTCGAGCATCACCGGGATGCCGTCGCGCACCGGATAGGCAAGACCTGCGCCCTTGCTGATCAGCTCGGTCTTGTCGGCGCTGAGCTTCAATGGTCCCTTGCAGACAGGGCAAGCGAGGATATCGAGTAGTTTGGTGTCCATAGGAGATCCTGAAGCAATCATGGAGAAAGACGTAGCAGTTGCTGGTCGAACCAACCGACAAAGGCATCGGAAGGTAGTGCATCCACTGCCAGATACCACCAGTCATCAGCGGCAAAGGCACGGCATTTCACCGCATCCTTCTCGGTCATGACCAAGGGCAACGCAGGTGCAAATGTCAGCGCCTCGGCGCTGTAGACAGCATGGTCGGCGAACGCGTGAGTCACCGGTTGCCAGTGTAATCCTTCGAGGGTATTGAAGAAACGTTGGGGATTGCCGATTCCGGCGACCGCATGCAGCGCCTGACCGGCCGGGAAATAATCCACCGGCTGACGTTCGCCACTGCGCAGATTGATCAGCGCCGATGGCTTGAGCCTGAAGGCGTAGCCGTCGTTCCTGTCAGCCGTCGCGCCGTTATAAAGCAAGGCGTCGACACTGCTCAGCCGCTCGACCGGTTCGCGCAACGGCCCGGCAGGCAGACAACGGCGATTGCCCAGACCACGGGCGGCATCGATCAGCACCAGTTCCAGGTCGCGGGCCAGACGGTAATGCTGCAAGCCGTCGTCGGAAAGAATCACATCCAGTGGTTCGGCAGCGAGCAAGGCCTGTACGGCACGACTGCGATCCGGATCGATCATCAGTGGCACGCCGCAGCGCTGAACGATGAGCAGGGGCTCGTCCCCTGCCTCGCTGGCACTTTGTTCAGGCAGGACGCGCCACGGCAGGCTTGGCGGCGTGGCGCCGTAACCGCGGCTGACCACACCGACACGCAGGCCGCGACGGCGGCAGTGCTCGATCATCCAGAGAATCAACGGCGTCTTGCCAGTGCCACCGACGGTGATATTACCCACCACGATAACCGGCACCGGCGCGCGATAGATATCACCCTCGCCCGCCAGAAACCGCGCCCGTTTGCGCTCTACGACACGCCGGTAAAGGCCTTCGAGCGGGCGCAACAGCGCCAGCGCAGGGTGGCCCTTGTACCAGGCGTCGAGCAAACGGTCAGTGAATGCCATCAGTTAGCCGGTGTGGCCTCGACAGTGGTCATGCGCAAGTGACTGAAGCCCAGCTTGCCCGCCGCATCCATGGCCGTGATGACCGACTGGTGCGGGGTCTTGCCATCGGCACTGATCGACAGCGGCAGACTGGTATCGCCCCCCGACTCGCGCTGCAGCGCTTCGATCAGCGTTGCCAGGTCGTTTTTCGGCAACAACTGATTGTTCAGCGAGAAAATCCCGTCGGCGTTGATGGCGATGTCCAGCTGTTTGGCGCTGGCGTCTACGTCCGGCGTTCCGGTAACGGCCTGTGGCAGATCCACCCGCAACTGGGTTTCGCGAGTGAAGGTGGTCGTCACAATGAAGAACAGCAGCAGGATGAACACCACATCAATCAGAGAGACCAGATTGATGTCGATGTTTTCCCGGGGTCTGCGACGGCGAAATTTCACTTCTTCTTGCCCCCGCCCGCTCTGGCCAGCGACTTGAGGTCGATCTTGGCGTCGATCAGATCGACATCGCGGTCGCCCTGCACCACTTCAACCAGACGAATGGCCTGTTGCTCCATGCCGACCACCAGCTCATCGACGCGGCTCTGCAGAAAGCGATGAAAGAAGATCGCCGGGATCGCGACGATAAGACCCGACGCCGTACAGATCAGCGCCTTGGAAATACCACCTGCCAGCACGCCGGCGTTGGCGGTGGCCCCGGAGCTGTTGAACGAGCCGAAGATATCGATCATGCCCAGCACGGTGCCCAGCAAACCAAGCAGCGGCGCCATGGCAGCGATCGAGCCCAATGCGCTGAGGTAGCGCTCCAGCTCATGAATGACCCGCGCAGCGGCTTCTTCGATGCATTCCTTCATGATCTCGCGACCATGCCTGGAATTGGCCAGACCTGCGGCCAGGATTTCACCCAGCGGCGAGTCCGCGCGCAGCTGCTTGAGCTTTTCGCTGTCCAGCTTCTTTTCCTGAATCCACTGCCAGACCTGCCCGAGCAGGTGCGGTGGCGTGATACGGCTGGCACGCAACGTCCACAGGCGCTCGATGATGATGCCGGCGGCGGCGATGGAGCTCAGAATAATCGGCAGCATCATCCAGCCGCCAGATTTGACCAGTTCCCACACAGTGATCACTCCCTCGAAAAATTGGCGCCACTCTACCATAGGGTCGCCAAGTGCCGAACGCCGAGATCGATATCCATTCACTCAATCACGCCAGAAGCGCCGTTGCGCGCGCTCGGCCTGTGGCGTTCCGAACGTCCCCAGTTGCAGGCGGACCGCGCCCAGCTCGGCACTGTCGTAACTGGCGATGCCCAGGCCTCGATAGCGCGCCATGACCAACGGATGCGGGTGACCGAACGCGTTGTTGCGACCACGGGAAATCAGCACGCCTACCGGTGCCACGGCGCGCAGAAACGCTTTGGACGACGAGGTTCGGCTGCCGTGATGTGGCGACTGCAACCAGTGAGCACGAAGGTCGAACCCGCTGTCGATTGCCGCGCGCTCGGCGTTCACATCGATATCGCCGGCCAGCAGCAGACGCTCGCCCCCGGCGTCGACGCTGAGGATGCAGGAGGCTGGATTGCCATTAGGCCCCAGCTCCCAGCGCCACGTGGAAAACACCACGCCATCCCACTCCCAGCGTGCACCGCTCTCGCACAATCGGGCATCGAGTTGCGGCGCGAGTCTGGCCAGCTCGCCACCCAGCACCCGGCTCACCGGAAAGGCCTGATGAACCGCCGCCGCACCTCCGGCATGGTCTGCGTCGGAATGGCTGATCAACATCAGGTCGAGATGGCGGACACCTGCCTTGCGCATGGCGGGCACGACCACGCGCTGACCGATATCGAACTCACCGAAACGTGGACCTGCGTCATACAGGAGTGTGTGGTTGCGGGTGCGCAGGAGAATCGCCAGGCCCTGCCCCACATCCAGTTGCAACACGTCTACCTGGCCTTCAGGCACTGATTCGAGTGGCGGAAAAACGCACAGCAACAGCAACGGCCAGCCCAGCGGCCGCACGGGCATGCCCTTGGGCAGCAACAAGAGCAAGGCCCCGAGCAGGCTCAACCACCATGCCCAGATTGGCACCGCACTGGGTAACCAGGCCGGCAATGCGGCAGCCACCGCGTCGAGGAACACGAACAGCCACTGCAGCGCCCCGCCCGCCAGCCACAACAGACCTTCCCCGACCACAGGGACCGGCAGCAACAGCGTTCCGAGCAATGCCGGAGGCAGGACGATCACGCTGACCCAAGGGACGGCAAGCAAGTTGGCAAACGGCCCACTGAGGCTGATCGGCAGGTTCAGCGCCAGCAGGATCGGCAACAAGCCGACGGCGATCAGCCATTGCGCCCGTGTCCAGCTTTGCCACCAGTTCCAGGCGCCGAGACGTCCGCTGAAAATCAGGATCAGAATGCCGACCGCTGCGAAGGACAGCCAGAAACCCGGCTGCAGCGTCACCAGCGGCTCGAAGATCAGCACCGTGTTGAAGGACAGCAACAAGGGCCAGACCACGCCCAGATGGCGAAAACGCAAGCGCCACAGCAGCACCATCGCGACCATCACACAAGCGCGCCGGACCGGCACCTCGAAACCGGCCAGCAGTCCGTAGCCCAGTGCAGCGCTGAACGCCAGTGCACACCCCCACGGCAGCCAGGGCAAAAAGCGCGGCCATAGCCCCCACCGCGCCAGACCTGCGACCAAGGCGTAAATCACCCCGGCCAGCAACCCGATGTGCTGACCGGAAATGACCAGCAGATGCACAGTGCCGGTATCCTGCAACACCTGCCAGTCGGTGCTCGATAGCCCTGAGCCATCGCCCAGCACCAGCGCTGCCAGACCACCCTCCCGGCCCTGCGCATCGACCGCCAGCAGGCGCTGACGAATGGCATCGCGCCAGGCGGCACGCGCGGGTGCCAATAGCTGACCATCCACTACCGTGCCGGTCGCACCGATGCGCTGCGCCAGCAGCCAGGCTTCATAGTCGAAAGCATCCGGATTGACCAGCCCGGCCGGTCGCTTGAGTTTGACCGCCATACGCCAGCGCTCGCCGCTGCTCACCGGCTGGCCGCCGTACCAGGCCACCCTGATTCGCGCGGGCAGCCTGGCACGTCGTGACGTGGCACCTTCCAGTTCGAAACGCACCACACCTTCGGCGACACTCGGTAAACCGACCACCTTGCCCTGCACCCACAGCGTCTGACCATCGAGACGCGGCGCCAACCGGTCACTCAACGCCCACTGCGCCGACACGCAGGCCCAAGTGAAACCGAGCAGGAACAACGCCAGTGGATAGGTACGGAACGGCAGCAGCATCAACGCCAGTATCGGCATCAACAGCAATAGCCAGGTTGGCGGCAACGCCGGTAGAAAACGCAGGGCAAGCAGCCCGAGCGCGAGCGCGATCATCCCTGTGCGCATGACGGTTCCTTGCAGCGGAAAGCCTCAAGGATCAGCGCACCGGGGAAATGTCGGAAGAGGTAGTGTGTTGCAGAATCTGAACGGCCGCTCCCGGCCAGCGCTCGACCCGCCAGCCTGGCGNTACTGACGCATACCGCGACCGCTCACCAGCAACCTGGCGCAGCCGATATACAGCACGAAGGTCGCCACGATCATGAACGCCAGAGCGATGCTGATCTTGATGTCGGAGACGCCCAGAATGCCGTAGCGGAAGGCATTGACCATGTGCAGGACCGGGTTGGCCAGCGACACGGTCTGCCAGAACGGCGGCAACAGGTTGATCGAGTAGAACACGCCACCCAGATAGGTCAGCGGGGTCAGGACGAAGGTCGGAATGATCGAGATGTCATCGAAGTTGCGTGCAAACACTGCGTTGATGAAGCCCAGCAGAGAGAAAATCGTCGCGGTCAACACCACCACCAGAATGGTCACGCCCAAGTGGTGCACTTGCAGGTCAGTGAAAAACATCGACAGCATGGTGACGATGAAACCGACCATCAGACCACGCAACACACCGCCCAGGGTGTAACCGACCAGAATGGTGTGCGGCGAGACCGGCGAGACCATCAGTTCTTCGATGGAGTGCTGAAACTTGGCACCGAAGAAGCTCGAGACCACGTTGCCGTAGGAGTTGGTGATCACCGACATCATGATCAGCCCCGGCACGATGTACTGCATGTAGGTAAAGCCGCCCATGTCGCCGATCTGGCGACCGATGAGGTTACCGAAGATGACGAAGTACAGAACCATGGTGATGGCTGGCGGCAGCAGGGTCTGCGGCCAGATCCGCATGAAGCGGTGCACTTCACGGTAAACGATGGTTTTCAGGGCAATCAGGTTGGGGCGCAACTCGCCGTTGGCTAAGGTCATACCGCCACCTTCGCGAGGTTTTTTTCCACCAGGGACACAAACAACTCCTCAAGGCGATTGGATTTATTACGCAGGCTCAAGACTTCGATGTTCTGGAAGGCCAACTGGCTGAACAGCGCAGTGATGCCGACGTTCTTGTCGACCTGCACTTCCAGGGTGTGGCTGTCGAGCAGGCGGCAAGGGAAACCGGGCAGTTGTGGCGCGGTCTGCCAGGAGGCCTTGAGATCGAGCACGAAAGTCTCGACGGTCAACGTGCTGAGCAGCTGCTTCATGCCGGTGTTCTGCACGATCACCCCGTGGTCGATGATGCCGATGTTGCGGCACAGCTGTTCAGCCTCTTCCAGGTAGTGCGTGGTGAGGATGATGGTGATGCCTTTGCTGTTCAGCTCGGTCAGAAAGGCCCACATCGAACGGCGCAACTCGATGTCCACGCCTGCAGTGGGTTCGTCGAGGATCAGCAGGCGCGGCTCGTGAATCAGCGCACGGGCGATCATCAGACGCCGCTTCATGCCGCCGGACAGCGAACGAGAAGGCACATCGCGCTTTTCCCAAAGCCCCAGCTGCGTCAGGTACTGCTCGGCGCGCTCTTTGGCGATTTTCGCCGGGATGCCGTAGTAGCCCGCCTGAGTGACGACGATGTCCAGGGTCTTCTCGAACTGGTTGAAGTTGAACTCCTGCGGCACGACACCGATGCAACGCTTGAGCGCAGCGGGCTCGCGATCCAGGTCGTGGCCAAAGATATTCACCGTACCGCTGGTCTTGTTGACCNCGATGGTGGTGGATTTGCCAGCGCCGTTGGGGCCCAGCAAGGCGAAGAAATCACCTTCGGCGACGTCCAGATCGATGCCATTCAAGGCCTGGAAACCGTTGCCGTAGGTTTTGGTTAGCTGCCGAATGGACAGAGCGGAAGACATATCGGGAAAGGTACTCATCAGAAAAAGGAATTGAAGATGACTGTCACCAGCCGCCTGCCGTGACGACCCAGCCGCGCAATGGTGCTTGGCTGCGCCGTTCAAGTACAGACACATCTGTTAATAGTAAATATCGAGCGCCGGACATGCGCCCGACCAGCCCTATCACCTGTTCACATCACATGCTCAGGTTAAAGGGGTCATGACCGCCTTGCGATAAGCCGGGCGAGTCTTGAGACGCTCATACCAGGCTTGGAGGTGAGGCAGCGGCGGACGTTCAATCGGCATTTCAAACCAGCCGTAGGCGAAGCATCCCAAGGGAATATCACCCATGCCGAACGCATCGCCAGACAGATAGGGCTGTCGCGACAGCGCCTCGTCGGCCACCAGCAGCAGGCTGTGCAGCGTCTTGATGCCTTGCTCGATGGCCGGCCAGTCCTGTTTATCGGCGGGCGTGCGTATTACCCCCCAGAACACCGGGCTGAACGGCGCGGCGATGGTCGAGGTGGTCCAGTCCATCCACTTGTCTGCGTTGGCACGGGCCTGCAGATCTGCGGGGTATAAATCAGAATCGGGGGCATGGCGGGCGGCCAGATAGCGCACGATGGCGTTGGACTCCCACATCACGAAGTCGCCGTCTTCGATCATCGGAATCCGGCCGTTGGGGTTTTTCGCGCGATAGGCCGCTTCGTTGACCAGACCGAATGCACCACCGGCGTCCTGCGTCTCGTAGGGTACGCCCACTTCCTCGGCAATCCAGAGTGCCTTGCGCACATTGCTGGAATTCTTCCGTCCCCAGATCTTGAGCATTGCGTTCCCCTCGCAGTCGCTGATAAATAAAGGCTCACAGTCTACCCCGAAGCGGCGGCAACTTCCTCGTCAACCAGGGGTCACTATCGATGTCGCCTCACCACTGCCCGGCGACCAGTTTGATCGCCGCCACAGTGGCGGTCATCACGGAGGAATACTTATGCTGTTGTTGTGGATTGCTGTGCTGGTCGTCGGCATTGCCTGGCTGGCTCATCGGCGAACCGCCCCGCTCCCGGCGCTTGGCGTGGTAGCTGTCTACCTGCTGGCCATGGGCATTTTCAGTCACGCGCCAGGATGGCTGCTGACGGTGTTCTGGTTGCTCTGGCTGGCAGTGTTCATACCGGTAATGCTGCCCGATCTTCGCCGCAAGCATTTCACTGCGCCGATGTTCAGCTGGTTTCAAAAAGTCCTGCCGCCGATGTCGCAAACCGAGCGTGATGCGATCGATGCCGGCACGGTCTGGTGGGATGGCGAGCTGTTCAGCGGGCGCCCGGACTGGGACAAGCTGCTGGCCTACCCGAAAGTCCAACTGACCGAAGAGGAACAGGCCTTTATCGACGGGCCGACCGAAGAACTCTGCGCGATGGTCAGCGACTGGGAAATCGGCCAGGCCATGGACCTGCCGCCTGAAGCCTGGGCGCACATGAAGGCGCACGGCTTTTTCGCGCTGATCATTCCCAAGGAATTCGGTGGCAAGGGCTTCTCCGCCTACGCCCACTCCCAGGTAGCCATGAAGCTGGCCACCCGCAGCGGCGACCTGGCGTCCACGGTGATGGTGCCCAACTCCCTCGGCCCGGCAGAATTGCTGCTGCATTACGGCACCGACGAGCAACGCAATCATTACCTGCCACGTCTGGCACGCGGTGAAGACATCCCCTGCTTCGCGCTGACCGGTCCGCTGGCCGGTTCCGATGCAGGCGCGATGACCGACACCGGGATCATCTGCAAGGGTCAGTGGCAGGGCGAAGAAGTCATCGGTCTGCGCCTGACCTGGGAAAAACGCTACATCACCCTCGGCCCGGTCGCCACCCTGCTGGGTCTGGCCTTCAAGGCCCACGACCCTGAGCACCTGCTCGGCGAAAAAGAAGATCTGGGCATCAGCCTGGCGCTGATTCCGACCGACACGCCCGGCGTGGAAATCGGCCGCCGTCACCTGCCATTGGGCGCAGCGTTCATGAACGGCCCCAACTCGGGCAAGGACGTGTTCATCCCGCTGAGCTACCTGATCGGTGGTCAGCCGATGCTGGGCAAAGGCTGGATGATGCTGATGAACTGCCTGTCGGTGGGTCGTTCGATCTCGCTGCCGGCAGTTGGCACCGGCGCAGCCAAGTACACCAGCCTGGTCACTGGCCAGTACGCGAAGGTGCGTGAGCAATTCAACGTGCCTATCTCGGCGTTCGAAGGCATCCAGGAAGCGCTGGCGCGTATCGGTGGCAATGCCTGGCTGATGGACAGCGCGCGCATGCTGACCGCCAATGCGGTCGACTTGGGCGAGAAGCCTTCGGTGCTCTCTGCAATCCTCAAGTATCACCTGACCGAGCGCGGTCGCGAGTGTATCGGTCACGCCATGGACGTGCATGGCGGCAAGGGCATCATCATGGGCCCGAACAACTATCTGGGTCGCAACTGGCAAGGTGCGCCGATATTCATCACGGTCGAGGGCGCCAACATCCTCTCGCGCAACCTGATGATTTTCGGCCAGGGCGCGATTCGCTGCCATCCCTTCGTGCTCAAGGAAATGGCCCTCGCCGGGCGCGAAGACAAGCAGCAGGCGCTGATCGAGTTTGACAGCCTGCTGCTCAAACACATCGGTTTTGCGGTGAGCAATGCCGCCAGCACCTTCATCCTCAACCTGGGCTTCGGTCATTTCGAAAGAGCGCCGGGTAACGGCTTGAGTCAGGGCTATTTCCGCGCGCTCAACCGTCAGGCAGCAGCGTTCGCGATGCTCGCCGACTTGAGCATGATGCTGCTGGGTGGCGAATTGAAACGCCGCGAACGCCTTTCGGCCCGCCTGGGTGACGTGCTCAGCCATATGTACCTGGCCTCGGCAGCGCTCAAGCGTTATCACGACCTCGGTTCGCCGGACCATATGAGCCCGTTGTTCCGCTGGGCCATGGAAGAAAGCCTGGGGCATTCGGAACGTGCGATGGACGAGATCCTCAGCAACTTCCCCAACCGCATACTGGGTGGGGTGCTGCGTGCCGTAGTGTTCCCGTTCGGTCGTCGGCACAAGGGGCCATCGGACAAGCTTGATGCGGAAGTTGCCCAGGTGCTGGGCCGCGCCAAGGGCGATCCGACGCTGGAAGAGTTGCTGGCAGGCTGCTACCGCCCGCAATCGGCAGACGATCCGGTCGGCGCGCTGCAACACGCCATCGACCTGCTCAGCGCTGCGTATCCGCTGCACAAGAAGCTGCAAGTGGCAATCAAGAGTGGTCAGGTCAAGCCGGACGCTGGCGAGCCTGTCATCGACGCCGCGCTGCGCATCGGTGTGTTGCAGGCCGACGAAGCGCAAACCCTGCGTACCGCCGAGGCAGCCCGCCGCAAGGTGATTGATGTGGATGATTTCGACAAGGAAGAACTGACCCTGGCAGCCGGCAAGATTCGCTGATAGTCAGGTCGCACCACACAGCAGGCGCGTAGAGCTTTATACTCTCGCGCCTGTTTTTGCATTTGAGGATTACCCAATGGCCGACGCCACTCTCGATCACCAACTTGGCCTGCTGGCACACCTGCGCAGCATTCTGGTCGCGCTGGGCGAGGCCGAGCAGGTTCCGGAAGAAAGCCACGCGCTGTTCATGGAGCGTTTCGACGAACTGGTCGAGCTGTTGCCGCAGGACCCCATCGAAAGCCAGTACCTGGGTCAGGACATCCTCTGCCAGGTCATCCAGCGCTACCCGCAAATCGCGCATCTGGTACCGCGCGACCTGCTGTGGTTCTTCGCCGGTGACTGCCTGCACTTCATGCCGGATGATGAAATCGAGCTGTATCAGGCGCTGGAAGAACGCCGCTACGAAGCGGAGCAGAACGAGGAACCGTTCGACTGGAATCAGGAGAAACAGCTGCTGAGCATGTCGACACAGGGCAGCAAGCACTGAGCATCCTCTGGCTTCAAGCCTGCCCCGGAGATCATTCCGGGCAGGCTGCCTGTCACTCCGCGCCACTGCGTCATGCAGCGCAACCTATCGACCAATACGATCATTCTGTCCCGGCATTCGAATAAATTTATCGAATGGACAGGCATACCATGACACTTCGTATCACCTGATAAGGAGTGCTCTGTCTCCCATGACTCAATTTCGTAAAGTCCTGTCCATTCAAGCGGGTCAACCAGCGTCCGATGGCGCGGGCGTCAAGCTGACGCGCGTCTTCGGCGGACGTGGCGTGGAGCAGTTCGATCCGTTTCTGATGCTGGACGAGTTCGGGTCAGACAAGCCGGATGACTACATCGCCGGTTTTCCACCTCACCCGCACCGTGGCTTCGAAACGGTGACCTACATGCTTGAAGGCCGTATGCGTCATGAAGACCATATGGGCAATGTCGGCCTTCTGCAGAGCGGCGGTGTGCAGTGGATGACGGCGGCACGCGGGATCATTCACAGCGAAATGCCTGAACAGGAAGAAGGCACCATGCGCGGCTTTCAGCTCTGGCTGAACCTGCCGGGCAAGAACAAGCTGAGCGATGCCAGCTACCAGGACATCCAGCCGGAAAACGTTCCGAGTGTCACCACCCAGGCCGGTGTACAAGTGGTGGTATTGGCCGGGCATTTCGACGATGGCCAGGTTCGCCAGGCCGGGGCAGTACAGCGTCCGGACACCGAGCCGTTGTACTTTGACTTTGATATGCCTGCCGGCAGCCGTATCAGCCCGCACGTACCCGAAGGGCACCTTGTGCTGCTGTACGTCTATGAAGGCAGTGTCGAGCTGGAAGGCAGCACCCAGCCGATCGGTAAACGCCAAATGGCACGCCTGTCCGACATCGGTGAGGTGCAGATCAGCAGCGCCGCTGGTGCGCGGCTGTTGCTGATTGCAGGCAAGCCCCTGCGTGAACCGATCGTGCAGTACGGCCCCTTTGTGATGAACACCAAGGAAGAGATCGAGCAGGCGATTCGTGACTTCCGGGAAGATCGTCTGACGGCGTGACAACTTCGCTCACTGAGCCCTGCGCACGCTGATCAAGAGACAGAGGCCCCGCCTCTGTCTCGCCGAGTTATTCCAGACGCAGAAAGCGCTTCAGTTCGGCACCCTGAGCAATCGCGTCGTGACGCCCCAGTTCGATCAATTCGCTGCAATAACCTGACTCGAACAGCAGATAGCTCAGCACACTGGCGCCGCTGCTCTTGGTCGCACCCGGCCCGCGCAGGAACGTGCGCAGTGCGGGGGGCAATTCGCGGCGGTGGCGGGCCGCAATCTCATCCAGCGGACGGCTCGGCGAAATCACCAGCACTTCCACCGGCTCCATGCCCGGCTGCCTGACCTGATCCTCGGGCAGCAACGCACTGGCGGTGTTCAAGCGTTCGAGCAGCTCGATATCGCTTTCCAGGTTGTCGATGAACGTGCTGTTGAGCATGTGGCCGCTGATCTGCGCCAGGCTTGGCTGAGCGCCGCGTGGCGCGCGGGGTGCCGGTCTTTCGGCTTTAAGGCCGCGCGGGTTGCCGCTCACGCCGACCACCAGAACACGATTGGCGCCCAGGTGCAGCGCCGGGCTGATCGGTGCCGACTGACGCACGGCCCCGTCGCCAAAGTATTCCTCGTCGAGCATCACGGGGGCGAACAGCAAGGGAATGGCTGAACTGGCGAGCAAGTGATCCACGGTCAATTGCGTCGGACGGCCGATACGGCGATGGCGCAGCCAGGGTTCGATCGTACCGCGGCCCTGATAAAACGTGACCGCCTGACCCGATTCGTAACCGAAGGCAGTCACCGCCACTGCACGCAAATGATGAGCGTCGATGGCGGCTTCGATTCCGGACAGATCCAGCCGCTCATTGAGCAGATCACGCAGGGGCGAACTGTTGAGCAAGGCAACCGGGATGTTTCGTCCAAACCCCAGCAGACTGCGACCGAAAAAACGGCTGGCCTGATGAATCACCCCGGACCAGTCGCTGCGCAGCACCTGATGGCTGCGAAATGACTGCCAGAATTCGGTCAATTGATGGATGGCAATCCGAAAATGCAGCGCGCCACTGGCCAGCTTGACGGCATTGATCGCGCCAGCCGACGTACCGACGATGACCGGAAAGGGATTGGGCGAACCGGGCGGCAGCAGGTCGGCAATGCCTGCCAGTACGCCGACCTGATAGGCCGCACGCGCCCCGCCACCCGATAAAATCAGCCCGGTTACAGGCTCGACACCACTTACTGCACTGCTCGTTACTGCGCGATCCTGCATCTACGACTGACCTCGGTGATCAACGACGCTTTTTATCTATGCTTCTCATATAGCTTCTGTTCACCGGCTGGTCGACTTTTAAAGCGTCGATGGGCCCAAAGATATTGTTCCGGGCATTCAGTGACGGCTTTTTCCACCCATTGATTGATGCGCAGGCAATCGGCTTCGTCGCTCTCACCCGGAAAGTTGTCCAGCGGCGGATGAATCACCAGCCGGTAACCGCTACCGTCTGCCAGACGCCGCTGAGTGAAGGGCACAACCTGCGCACGGCCCAGGCGGGCGAATTTGCTGGTGGCGGTCACGGTCGCGGCCTGGATGCCGAACAGCGGCACAAAAATGCTCTGTTTGGCGCCATAGTCCTGATCCGGCGCGTACCAGATCGCCCGACCGGCGCGCAGCAACTTGAGCATGCCGCGTACGTCATCGCGCTCGACAGCCAGTGAATCAAGGTTATGGCGCTCGCGTCCGCGACGCTGGACGAAGTCGAACAACGGGCTCTTGTGTTCGCGATACATGCCGTCAATGGTGTGCTGCTGGCCCAGCAGTGCCGCGCCGATTTCCAGCGTGGTGAAATGCAGCGCCATCAGAATCACGCCCTCGCCTTTTTCCTGGGCACTCTGCAAATGCTCGAGCCCTTCGACGTGGGCAAGCCTGGCCAGACGTTTTTTCGACCACCACCAGCTCATGGCCATCTCGAAGAAGGCAATCCCGGTGGAGGCGAAGTTTTCCTTGAGCAGACGCTTGCGCTCGGCCGCGGACAAATGCGGGAAGCACAGCTCCAGATTGCGTGACGCGATTTTTTTTCGATCAGTGGCCACACGGTACATGATGGCGCCCAGTGCCCGACCGATGACCAGCAGAACGCGAAATGGCAATTGAACAATCAGCCACAAGAGCCCCAGCCCCAGCCATAGCGGCCAGAAACGGGGGTGAAGGAAACTGGCTTTAAGACGCGGGCGATCCATTTGGGCTTCCGTCAGAACAAAGGCCGCGCATTCTACAACGGTTCTGGCCGCTTGCGGCTCGCGGGCGTTCTCGCTATAAGTCTCGGCACTTTTAGCGACAAGCTGTTGTGTATATCAACCATGAGCCAGATTGAATCGCAAAACCCGGAACCTGTATTTCAGCTCAAGGGCAGCATGCTCGCCATCACCGTGATGGAGCTGGCCCGAACCAACCTTGAAGCGCTCGACAGGCAGTTGGCGGCCAAGGTGGCACAAGCCCCCAACTTCTTCAGCAATACGCCGCTGATCCTGGCTCTGGACAAACTCGCACCCAACGAAGGCCCGGTGGATCTACCGGGTCTGGTGCGTATCTGTCGCCAGCATGGCCTGCGCACCCTGGCGATCCGCGCCAACCGTATCGAAGACATTGCCGCGGCGATTGCCGTCGACCTCCCGGTGCTGCCGCCGTCCGGCGCACGTGAGCGCGTGATCGACCCGGTCGAGGCCGAAGCACCGAAAAAAATCCCGGAAAAACCGCCAGAGCCACTGATCAAGCCGACCCGCGTGATAACCGCTCCGGTACGCGGCGGTCAGCAGATCTACGCCCAGGGCGGCGACCTGGTGGTAGTCGCGCCGGTCAGTCCCGGTGCGGAACTTCTCGCCGATGGAAACATCCATGTCTACGGCCCGATGCGTGGCAGGGCACTGGCGGGAATAAAGGGCGATACCAAGGCACGGATCTTCTGTCAGCAGTTGAGTGCCGAGCTGATTTCGATTGCCGGGCAATACAAGGTGTCCGAGGACTTGCGCAGGGACCCGTTATGGGGCTCGCCGGTCCAGATCAGCTTGTCAGGTGATGTGTTGAACATCATTCGTCTTTAACGGATACTGCCGCAATTTTCAAAGCATCTCTGATTCGTCGCGAAATTGTCGTGAAGGCGGCAGGAAGTTCTGAAAAGCACTGCTTTTCAGCGGGTATATGAGTCGAAAGTAATAGCTTAGTGCTAGCTTTCCGGAATCAGACCCCAGGATTTCCAGAATGCTTCGGCGGGCGCGGCGCCAGGAGATGCCTTTCAGGGACTCAATGTCCTTTTCCTCTAGGGGTGATACACCTTGGCCAAGATTCTCGTTGTTACATCCGGCAAGGGTGGTGTGGGCAAGACCACCACCAGCGCCGCCATCGGTACCGGTCTCGCACTGCGCGGCCACAAGACAGTCATCGTCGACTTCGACGTCGGCCTGCGTAACCTCGACCTGATCATGGGTTGCGAACGTCGTGTCGTGTATGACTTCGTCAACGTGGTCAATGGCGAAGCCAACCTGCAACAGGCGCTGATCAAGGACAAGAAGATCGAAGGCCTGTTCGTGCTGGCCGCCAGCCAGACCCGTGACAAGGAAGCACTGACCAAGGAGGGCGTTGAAAAAGTCCTCATGGAGCTGAAGGAATCCTTCGAATACATCGTCTGCGATTCGCCGGCCGGTATCGAAACCGGTGCTCACCTGGCCATGTACTTCGCCGACGAAGCCATCGTCGTGACCAACCCTGAAGTCTCGTCGGTACGTGACTCCGACCGCATGCTGGGCCTGCTGGCCAGCAAATCGCGTCGCGCCGAACGTGGCGAAGACCCGATCAAGGAACACTTGCTGCTGACCCGCTACAACCCTGAGCGCGTCAGCAAGGGCGAAATGCTCGGCGTGGAAGACGTCAAGGAAATCCTTGCCGTTACCCTGCTCGGCGTGATCCCCGAATCCCAGGCTGTACTGAAAGCCTCCAACCAGGGCGTGCCGGTCATTCTCGATGACCAGAGCGATGCGGGTCAGGCCTACAGCGATGCGGTTGACCGCCTGCTGGGCAAAACACTTGAGCACCGGTTTCTGGATGTGCATAAGAAAGGATTCTTTGAACGCCTGTTCGGGGGTAATTAATGAATATTTTTGACTTCTTTCGTGACCGCAAAAAAGGAAGCACGGCCTCGGTCGCGAAAGAGCGTCTACAGATCATCGTTGCTCACGAACGCGGCCAACGCAGTACCCCGGACTACCTTCCTGCGCTGCAGAAAGAGCTGGTGGAAGTGATCCGTAAATACGTCAATATCGAGTCTGACCAGGTACAGGTCGCTCTGGAAAGCCAGGGCAGCTGTTCGATTCTGGAACTCAATATCACCCTGCCCGATCGCTGATCAGGCAGTCGCTCGCGGCGGTATCGGCGCACTTCTACGGAAGCTGCGCCCTTGCCGCCGTTGGCGTTTCTAGCGTTTCGAGGCCGTTGCATGCCGTTGTCGAACATCCGCATCATTCATCAGGACGCCGCCGTTCTGGTGATCGATAAGCCTACCCTGCTGCTTTCCGTTCCCGGCCGTGCCGACGATAACAAGGATTGCCTGATTACCCGCCTGCAGGAAAACGGTTACCCCGAAGCGCGTATCGTCCATCGCCTGGACTGGGAAACCTCGGGCATCATTCTGCTGGCCCGTGATGCCGATACGCATCGAGAGCTGTCGCGTCAGTTTCATGACCGCGAAACCGAGAAAGCCTACACCGCACTGTGTTGGGGCCAACCGTCCCTGGACAGCGGCAGTATCGATCTGCCATTGCGCTATGACCCGCCCACCAAGCCCCGGCATGTGGTGGACCACGAGGGTGGCAAACACGCGCTGACATTCTGGAAGGTTGTCGAGCGGCATGACACTTACTGTCGCGTCGACCTCACGCCGATCACTGGCCGCTCGCATCAGTTGCGTGTGCACATGCTGTCGATCGGGCATCCGCTGTTGGGTGATGGTCTGTACGCGCATCCGGAAGCGCTGGCGGCGTATCCGCGTCTGTGTCTGCATGCGAGCATGCTGAGCTTTACCCATCCGGGGACCGGCGAGCGATTGACCTTCGAGTGCACCGCGCCGTTCTGATCTGAATGACACGCTGAATATCGTGCAGATGCTCCGCGTCATACAGCTGCTCTGACTATCGTTCCCACGCCCCGCGTGGTAATGCCGTTCGTGACGCTCCGCGTCACACAGCGGTTCTGCGACTTCAGGTGGATTTAGGGTCGACTCAGGTCACCTTTTCGCCCCTCGGCGAGTTACTTTGATGGGGCCAAAGTAACCAAAGCCCCCCGCTCCTGTTTCCGGCCCGACTTCGTCGGGTTCCTTCGCCCTGTCACTGATCCGGGGGTCGCCGCAACGGACCTGGCGTCCTGCCAGGCTACCCCCGGATCAGCGCCAGGACTCAGCCGTCACTAACGTCGCACTCTGCGTCGTCAGTGCCACCGCGGTTGAAAAGCGCTTTTACTCTCGGCGCTGTGCGTCAGCTTAGACTATCGTGCCTGCGCTCCGCGTAGGCATGCAGTTCGTTACGCTCCGCGTCACCCAAGGTTTGCGATATCAGGTGGATTGGCGTTTGGCTCAAGTTACCTTTTCACCCCTCAGCGACTCACTTTGAGGGACCAAAGCGAGCAAGGCCCTTGGCTCCGGTTTCCGGCTCAACTTCGTCAGGCCCTTCGCGGTCGAAA
Organism: Pseudomonas sp. ICMP 10191; assembly: GCF_001467335.1. NCBI lineage: Bacteria > Pseudomonadati > Pseudomonadota > Gammaproteobacteria > Pseudomonadales > Pseudomonadaceae > Pseudomonas > Pseudomonas sp. ICMP 10191. The sequence continues at coordinate 24,782 of NZ_LKGW01000109.1, read as the reverse complement.
AGCGTTTCTGTGGCAGCGGCAACGACTGAGCCAATGCGGTAAACTCGCGCCATTGCTGTCTGGAGCTATTTATGCGCGCAGAGTTGAACAAAGGCCTCATCGATTTTCTGAAGGCTTCTCCCACCCCGTTCCACGCCACCGCCACCCTCGTGCAACACTTCGAAGCCGCAGGCTTTCAGCGGCTGGACGAACGTGACACGTGGGCAGTAGAAACCGGGGGCCGTTATTTCGTCACCCGTAATGACTCTTCCATCGTCGCTTTCCGGATGGGTCGTCAGTCGCCACTCACGGGCGGCATTCGCATGGTCGGCGCACACACCGACAGCCCGTGCCTGCGGGTCAAGCCGCAACCGGAACTGCAACGTCAGGGTTTTTGGCAACTGGGCGTCGAAGTCTACGGCGGCGCCTTGCTGGCCCCCTGGTTTGACCGTGATCTGTCGCTGGCCGGCCGTGTCACTTTCCGCCGCGACGGAAAGGTTGAAAGTCAGTTGATCGACTTCAAACTGCCGATCGCCGTGATCCCCAATCTGGCGATTCACCTGAACCGCACTGCCAACGAAGGCTGGGCAATCAATGCGCAAAACGAACTGCCTCCCATCCTGGCGCAGGTCGCCGGTGACGAGCGCGCCGACTTCCGGGCATTACTGACCGACCAACTGGCCCGCGAGCACGGCCTCAATGCCGATGTGGTGCTCGATTACGAGCTGAGTTTCTACGACACCCAGGGCGCCGCTGTGGTCGGCCTCAATGGGGACTTCCTGGCAGGCGCACGCCTGGACAACCTGTTGTCGTGTTTCGCCGGGATGCAGGCACTGCTCAACACCGAGAGCGACGAAACCGCCCTGCTGGTGTGCACCGATCACGAAGAAGTCGGCTCGTCTTCCGCTTGTGGCGCAGACGGTGCGATGCTCGAGCAGATCGTCCAGCGTCTGTTGCCAAGCAGCGAAGACTACGTGCGCACGATTCAGAAGTCGCTGCTGATATCAGCCGACAACGCCCACGGCATTCATCCCAACTACGCTGACAAGCACGACGCCAATCATGGTCCCAAGCTCAACGCAGGGCCGGTGATCAAGGTCAACAGCAACCAGCGTTACGCCACCAACAGCGAAACCGCCGGTTTCTTCCGCCATCTGTGCATGGCCGAAGAGGTCCCGGTACAGAGCTTTGTAGTACGCAGCGACATGGGTTGCGGCTCGACCATCGGACCGATCACTGCCAGCCATCTGGGTATTCGCACGGTAGACATCGGCTTGCCGACGTTCGCCATGCACTCGATTCGCGAACTGGCCGGTAGCCATGACCTGGCGCATCTGGTCAAGGTATTGAGTGCGTTCTATGCCAGCCACGAGCTGCCATAACGGCTGAGGCGATAATCGATAACGCGGGGGTGACCTGTTGCTCCCGCGTTTCGGTGTTGACGCTCGCTAAAGTGCCCATTGAAAGAAATAAAATGTCTCTCATCATAACGATAAAAAAGATACTTTTGCCTGCGCCATTTTGAACCACCTCGTACCGGACAACAGGTCATTTGTTTATAAAGGGACTTCATGTCCCGAATTCCATCGACGCGCCCTGTCGATGATTCAGTCGTGGAGTGCTTGAATAACGCGGGCTACTTTACCTCTATCCAGTCATCGTCCTCGTCGGGTTTATCGACAATATCGTCATCTTCGTTCACGTAATACGGTATGTCGGCCTCAACACCGTTCTCACCCGTTCTGGCGACCAGTTGCCTGTACCTCTTCCCGTCCCAGAGTCTGAAAATTAGTGTGGAGTCTTCTCCAGCCGAGAGCGTCGAGCCTTCACTGCCAATAAGTTTGCTACGAGCGCCTGCCGTCAAGACACTGTTCTTACCAGCGGTCAATCTGCTTTGGTCTCCCGCCATCAGGGTGCAGTCATGCCCGCCGGTCAGTTTGCTTCTATCGCCGGCAGTCAGATAACTGTTATTACCGGCCAGTAGTTTGCTGCGGTCACCCGCGGTCTGATTACTGTCTGCACCGGCAATCAACCGGCTGCGATCACCCGCCAGTTGTACACTGCCCGCACCGGCAATCAGCGTGCTGCGAAAACCTGCTGTCTGCGAGCTGCCCTTGCCGGCGATCAGCATGCTTTTATTTCCGGCGACCTGAATGCTTTCATGGCCTGCAATCAACGAGCTGCCGTAACTTGCAATCTGGTTACTGCCATAACCCGCAGTCAACGTGCTGCGAATGCCCGATGTAAGACTACTGCCATAACCGGCGATCAAAACGCTGCGAAGTCCGGCGATCAGCGTACTGCCATAGCCTGCCGTCAGAAAACTTCTGATTCCGCTGGTCAGGGAGCTGCCATAGCCGGCTATCAATGAACTGTCCTGCCCGGCCGTTGCAGTGCTGCCGTAGCCCGCAGTGAGTGAGCTTCCATACTCTGCGGTCTGAGTACTGCCGTAACCGGCCGTGAGGGTACTTTTATAGCCGGCTGTCTGCGTACTGCCATAACCGGCGATCAGCGAGCTGGCAAAGCCGGCTGTGGAGGTACTTCCGTACCCGGTGGTGAGCGAGCTGTTTTCCTGTGCGGTTTGCGTGCTGCCGTAACCGGCGGTCAACGTGCTCTCATAACCCGCAGTCTGCGTGCTGCCATAACCCGCAATCAGCGAGCTCGCATAGCCGGCGGTGGAGGTACTTCCATAACCTGTCACCAGATCACTGCGCTCCTGCGCGGTTTGCGTACTACCGTAACCGGCGGTCAACGTGCTCTCGTAGCCTGCCGTTTGCGTACTGCCGTAACCCGCGATGAGCGAGCTGGAATAGCCCGCAGTAGAAGTACTTCCGTAACCTGTGGTGAGCGAGCTGTTTTCCTGAGCGGTTTGCGTACTGCCGTAACCGGCGGTCAACGTGCTTTCGTAGCCTGCCGTCTGCGTGCTGCCATAGCCGGCGATCAAGGAACTGGAATAGCCCGCAGTCGACGTGCTTCCGTAGCCTGCGACCAGGTCGCTGCGCTCCTGTGCCGTCTGGGTACTGCCGTAACCGGCGGTCAGTATGCTTTTGAAGCCCGCCGTCTGAGTGCTTCCATAGCCGGCGATCAGCGAACTGTTTGACCCTGCCGTTGAAGTGCTGCCATAGCCTGTGACAAGGTCGCTGTGTTCTCTGGCGGTCTGGGTACTGCCATAACCGGCGGTCAGCATGCTTCTGTAACTCGCGGTCTGGGTGCTGCCATAACCTGCGATCAGCGAACTGCCCGAGCCTGCGGTTCCCGTACTGCCATAGCCCGCAATCAGGTCGCTACCGTCCCTGGCCGTCTGAGTACTGCCATAACCAGCGGTCAGGATACTTTTGTGGCCCGCTGTCTGTGTACTTCCATAACCCGCAATGATGAAACTCTCGTGACCTGCGGTACCTGTACTTCCGTAACCGGTGGTGAGGTTACTGGCAGCCCCGGCCGTTTGCGTACTGCCATAGCCTGATGTGAGTACGCTGCCCTGCTGTGCGGTCTGGGTACTTCCATAACCTGCCGTGAGCGAGCTTTCACTGCCCGAGGTTTGCGTGCTGCCGTAACCGGCGATCAGCGAGCTGTCAGCGCCAGCTGTTCCGGTACTGCCATATCCGGCCGTCAGGGTGCTGCCCTCACGGGCAGTCTGGGTACTGCCATAGCCTGCGGTAAGCGAACTTTCGCTGCCTGACGTCTGCGTGCTGCCATATCCGGCGATCAACGAACTGTCGGCACCTGCCGTGCCAGTGCTGCCGTAGCCCGCCGTCAGGTTGCTGCCTTCCTGGGCCGTTTGCGTGCTGCCGTAACCCGCTGTCAGCGCACTGTCACTTCCCGAGGTCTGCGTGCTGCCATATCCGGCGATCAACGAACTGTCGACACCTGCTGTACCCGTGCTGCCGTACCCCGCCGTCAGATTGCTGCCTTCCTGAGCCGTCTGCGTACTGCCGTACCCCGCCGTGAGCGAGCTGTCACTGCCCGAGGTTTGCGTGCTGCCGTAACCGGCGATCAGCGAGCTGTCGGAACCTGCCGTGCCGGTGCTGCCATACCCAGCAGTGAGATTGCTGCCTTCCTGGGCCGTTTGCGTGCTGCCATAGCCTGCGGTCAGGGCGCTGTCACTTCCCGAGGTCTGCGTGCTGCCGTATCCCGCGATCAGAGAGCTGTCGACACCTGCTGTACCCGTGCTGCCGTACCCCGCCGTCAGATTGCTGCCCTCCTGGGCCGTCTGCGTACTGCCGTAGCCCGCGGTCAGCGAACTGTCGCCTCCCGAGGTTTGTGTACTGCCATAACCGGCGATCAACGAGCTGTCCGAGCCTGCCGTGCCGGTGCTGCCATACCCAGCGGTGAGATTGCTGCCTTCCTGAGCCGTTTGCGTGCTGCCGTAACCCGCTGTGAGCGAGCTGTCTTCTCCGGAAGTCTGGGTACTGCCGTAGCCGGCGATCAACGAGCTGTCCGAGCCAGCCGTGCCGGTGCTGCCATACCCAGCGGTGAGATTGCTGCCTTCCTGAGCCGTTTGCGTGCTGCCGTAACCCGCTGTGAGTGAGCTGTCCCCGCCCGAAGTCTGAGTACTGCCGTAACCGGCGATCAGCGAACTGTCCGAGCCTGCCGTGCCGGTGCTGCCGTACCCTGCCGTCAGGTTGCTGCCTTCGCGGGCGGTCTGGGTGCTGCCGTAACCCGCTGTCAGCGCGCTGTCCCCACCGGCGGTCTGGGTGCTTCCATAGCCAGCGACCAGCGAGCTGTCGGAGCCGGCGGTGCCTGTACTTCCATAACCGGCAATTAGATCACTGTGGTTGCCAGCGGTCTCGTTACTGCCATAACCGGCAATCAGACGACTGTGATTGTCGCCACTCAACGTGCTGCCGTAAGTGGCGGTCTGCAAATTCTGCGGCGTCGTCACCGGCAGGGTGTTTACTGGGGCGGCAGCCGCGCTGACCGACGCGACATCGAACACTTCATGACGGGCCTGTTCGGCCACCGGTAACGTGACACTTGCTACGGCAGGCATGGGCGTGGGTATGGCAGTGGGCATTGGCGTTAACGTTGATGTTGATGTTGATGTTGATGTTGATGTTGACGTTGACGCAGAGTCGGCCTGACGTGCCGAAATGAAGTGTGACGCGCTGATCCTGTCGCCGACATGAACCACCTCGGCCCGCGGAAACTTGACCATTCCCGGCTCTTCCAGACTGATGATGTCTGCAACGGCAACTTCACAGACAATCCATCGAGCATCGGCATGCACGCTTAGAAAAGCGCTGGTTCCAGCGCCCCACAGTAAACCGACCAGACCATTCTCATGCCGCCTGGTTGACTGCCAGTATCTGGATTCCACCGTGCCGGACGCGGGCCATATAAGGCCGCAGTGATCGGCCATGTTATTTGCACAGGTACGCAGCACCAACGCCTTGTCGAGATTCATTACAGCATCCTCATAGATCCTTTAAATAAAAGCAGCCGCACTTATCAAGCATTGCTTTATAGGACAACTGCCATGTCAACCTTAATCCAAACATGGAACGATCGTGCAAATAACACCAATTAACCAGTGCTTATCCTTCCACACCAAAAACCTACCACACCCCATTAACAAACATTAATTAATATTAAGATTTTTCTTAAATCCGCTGAAAACTAGAATAATTACTCTGGGACATTTCATAAAAAAATCCACTAATTTAACGCCACCCCGCCAGCAACAATAGAATAACGTTCATTAATTTTTTTTGTTAATCAAATGCATGCATTATACAAAACCTATTAAACAGGCTGTACATTGCACACATTCTTATCAACAAAATGAGTATTTATTTATAGAAAACAGCGAACTAACGGTGGCAAAGACCGCGCTTGGGAAGTGGGTTTGCCACACCGGCATTCAGTCGCCGTTCACCTCTGCGCGCACATGAATAGCATCATGACGCCAGTATTCGAGGTCACAGTCGATCAACCGATCTTTCCGATCATAATTGACACGTGCAATGCGCAGGCCCGGGCTACCCAGTGAAACCTTCAGTGCAGCGGCTGCTTCGCTGTGCAGCGCCGTGGGGACCATGTCGAAGCGCACCCGACCGTAATGAATGTCATAGCGGCGGGCGTAGAGTTCACTGAGCGATTCGTTCAGGTCGTGTTCGAGAATGCCGGGGAACAACTCCGGTCTCAGGTAGTGCTCGACATACAGCACCAGACGCTGATCGATCCGTCGCGCGCGACAGATCTGGATCACGCTCGACAGCGCCGGCAGTTCCAGCATTTCGCAGATCATCGCTGAAGCAGGTTGCAGGCGTGCAGACAGAAGCCGGGTGTGCGGCACCCTTCCCTGGGCACAGACCATTGCGTGGAAATGGCTACGCCTGATCAGGTCATAGGCCAGTCGCGGCGGCGAGATGAACCAGCCACGCCGCTCTTCCCGATAGATCAACCCCTGCGCCTCAAGCTGCAACAGCGCTTCACGCAAGGTGATGCGGGTGGTGGCGAATACCTCGCTGAGCTTGCGCTCTGCAGGCAACTTGCTGCCATGCGGCAACAAACCATGTTCGATCTGCTCCTGCAGCGCATGGCAAATGGTTGTTACCGCCCGTGGCACATCTTCGCGCATTCCGGTATCCGTCTGGACTAGACCAGCCCTGTTACGAGGCATACATCAGTGCAGCCAACGCCGTTGACTCCCTTGCCGTGAGCCTAGGCCGGGGACATGACTGTACTGTTACAGGACAAATCACGTTGCATGCCAACTGCGCCGAAAAGAGCCCATAACCCCCTGCCCAACAGGCCCATTGCGATGGTCTACGCTTAGCGCCAGGCACTGCCGGGGCCCGTGAAAAACGCTTTTGTCCGTGCAACACGACACGAAAATGTCATGCAAAAAGCCTAACTTGGCTCAGGTATTGCTGATCTAGACCAAATAATCCGCAACGAACACTTTTCTCAAGAAGTGCACTAGGAGCTCCGAATGAAACATCTTTTGTTGGCATCACTCCTCGGTTCAGCCATGGCAATGAGTTCGCTGGTCATGGCTGCGGACACGGATCTTAAAACGCTGGAGGCTGCGGCCAAGGCTGAAGGCGCGGTCAACAGCCTCGGCATGCCGGATGACTGGGCAAACTGGGGCGGCATCTGGAAAGACCTGGAAGCCAAATATGGCCTCAAGCACATGGACACCGACATGAGTTCGGCCCAGGAGATCGCCAAGTTCGAGGCGGAGAAAGACAACGCCAGCGGTGACATTGGCGACGTAGGCGCAGCGTTCGGCCCTATCGCCACAGCAAAAGGCGTTACCCAGCCTTACAAGCCAACTACCTGGGATCAGATCCCGACCTGGGCCAAGGACAAGGACGGCCACTGGGCGCTGGCCTACACCGGCACCATCGCCTTCATCGTCAACAAAAACCTGCTGCACGGCTCTGAAATCCCGAAAAGCTGGGCTGACCTGAAAACCGGCAAATACAAGGTGTCCATCGGCGACGTGAGCACTGCGGCTCAGGCTGCCAACGGTGTACTGGCAGCGGCCATCGCCATGAAAGGTGACGAAACCAACATCGCACCGGGCCTAGCACTGTTCACCGATCTGGCCAAACAGAAGCGTCTGTCGCTGGCCAACCCGACCATTCAGACCATCGAGAAAGGCGAAATCGAAGTCGGTGTGGTCTGGGACTTCAACGGCCTGAGCTACAAAGCCAAGATGACCAAACCTGATGATTACGTCGTGCTGATCCCTTCGGACGGCTCGGTGATTTCCGGCTACACCACCATCATCAACAAGTATGCCAAACACCCGAACGCCGCCAAGCTGGCGCGTGAATACACCTTCAGCGACGCGGGTCAGATCAATCTGGCCAAGGGCAATGCACGCCCGATTCGCGTAGAACACATCAAACTGCCTGAAGATGTTCAAGCCAAACTGCTGCCGCAAGACCAGTATAAAAACGCCAAGCCAATCGAGAACGCAGAGGCGTGGGAGAAAACTTCCAAAGCGCTGCCGCAGATGTGGAACGAGCAGGTCATCATCGAGATGAACTGATCCTCTCCTGCGGCTCAGGGATGAAGTCGTGTACTCCGGGCGAGCCAGTCTCGCCCGTTCTTTCAAAGCGAGTCGCCCATGAAACACAACGTCATCCTGATCGTGCTGGACGGCCTCAATTACGAAGTCGCACGCCATGCGATGGGGCACCTGCAAGCCTGGCATGATGCGGGCCGGGCCGCGCTCTACAAGATGGAATGCGAACTGCCCGCCCTCTCACGCCCCCTTTACGAATGCATACTGACCGGTGTCGCGCCCATCGACAGCGGCATCGTGCATAACAACGTCTCGCGCCTGTCGAATCAGCGCAGCATCTTTCACTATGCTCGCGACGCCGGGCTGAGCACTGCAGCAGCGGCCTATCACTGGGTCAGCGAGCTGTACAACCGCACCCCGTTCGACCCGGCACGCGATCGCCATACGGAAGCCACGGATCTGCCGATTCAGCACGGACTGTTCTACTGGGCCGATCACTACCCTGATTCGCACCTGTTCGCCGACGCCGAAAGCCTGCGCCTCGGGCACGCCCCGAACTTTCTGCTGATCCACCCCATGAACATCGACGACGCCGGGCACAAGCACGGCCTCGACACTGCGCAGTACCGCAACAGCGCCCGCAGCGCAGACATCATTCTGGCTGACTACCTGCAACGCTGGCTGGATGCGGGTTATCAAGTGCTGGTGACGGCCGACCACGGCATGAACAATGACCGCTCGCACAACGGGCTGTTGCCGGAAGAGCGTGAGGTGCCGCTGTTCGTCATCGGTGATGCCTTCAGCCTGAATGTCGACGCCGCGCCGCGCCAGATCGATCTGTGCGGCACCGTCTGCGAGCTGCTTGGCGTGCCGCACGACAAACCGGTCTGCCGGGAGATTCTCAATTGACAACCTTTTCCCGAGGCAAGTGGCTGGGGCTGTTGTGCCTGCTGCCCTTCGCCGTATTTTTCATCGTGTTTCAGATCGCACCGCTGCTCTGGGTCGCGATCCACAGCCTGCAAAGCGATGCCGGCTGGGGCTGGGAAAACTTCATCCGGGCGTTCAGCTCGAAGTTCTACCGGCAAGCCATTCAGTACAGCCTGGAGATCAGCTTCTGGTCGAGCCTGTTCGGCATCATCATCTCGATCCTGGGTGCCTATTCGCTGCGCAAGGTGGATTCGCGGCTGCGCGATTTCGTCAACTCGTTCGCCAACATGACCAGTAATTTTGCCGGCGTTCCACTGGCGTTCGCGTTCATCATTCTGCTGGGGTTCAACGGCGCGCTGACCCTGATCCTCAAACAGACCGGGATCATCGATGACTTCAACCTGTATTCCAAGACCGGACTGATCATCCTTTATACCTACTTCCAGATCCCCCTCGGCGTGCTGCTGCTCTACCCCGCACTCGATGCCGTGCGCGAAGACTGGAACGAGTCGGCAGCGCTGCTGGGGGCCAGCAGCTATCAGTTCTGGCGCTACATCGGCCTGCCGGTGCTGACCCCGGCGCTGCTCGGCACGTTTGTCATTCTGCTGGCCAATGCGCTGGGCGCCTATGCCACGGTCTACGCGCTGACCACCGGCAATTTCAACGTATTGCCGATCCGTATCGCGGCGATGGTCGCGGGGGATATCACGCTGGATCCGAACATGGCCAGCGCGCTGGCCATGATTCTGGTCGGGCTCATGACCCTGGTCACCGTGGTCCATCAGTGGTTGTTGAGAAGGAGCTACCATGTCACGCGTTGAAAGAGGGCCTGCGAGCATTTATCACAAGACGGTGGTCTACCTGCTGTTCCTGATCCTGTTGCTGCCACTGGCCGGCACCTTCCTGTACTCGATCGCGACCAGTTGGTCGGCGACCATTCTGCCCAGCGGCCTGACCTTCAAATGGTACGTGGCGCTGTGGAGCGACCCACGCTTTCTGACGGCGTTCGGCCAGTCGTTGCTGGTCTGCGTCGGCGCACTGGTCCTTTCGGTGGTGCTGATTCTGCCCCTGCTGTTCGTCGTGCATTACTACTTTCCGCGCCTCGACGGGCTGATGAACATCCTCATCCTGCTGCCGTTCGCCGTGCCGCCCGTGGTCTCCTCGGTCGGCCTGCTGCAGCTGTATGGCTCAGGCCCCATGGCGATGGTCGGTACACCGTGGATTCTGATTGGTTGTTACTTCACGGTCGCCCTGCCCTTCATGTACCGCGCCATCACCAACAACCTGCAGGCCATCAACCTGACAGACCTGATGGACGCCGCCCAGTTGCTCGGCGCCAGCACCTGGCAGGCGGCGTTCATGGTCGTGCTGCCCAACCTGCGCAAGGGCCTGATGATTGCCCTGCTGCTGTCGTTCTCGTTCCTGTTCGGCGAATTCGTGTTCGCCAACCTGCTGGTCGGCACGCGCTATGAAACCCTGCAGGTCTACCTCAACAACATGCGCAACAGCAGTGGTCACTTCAACAGCGCGCTGGTGATTTCCTATTTCCTCTTCGTGCTGGTGCTGACCTGGGCCGCCAATCGACTGAACAAGGACAAAGACTGAGATGAGTTTTGTCAGTATTGAAAACCTGCAGAAAAGCTACGCCAGCACGTCAGTGTTCAGCGATATCAACTGCAGCATCGCGAAGGGCGAATTCGTTACCTTGCTGGGCCCGTCGGGCTGCGGCAAATCCACGTTATTGCGCTGCATTGCCGGGCTGACCCCGGTCAACAGCGGGCGCATTCTGCTCGATGGCAGCGACCTGGTGCCGCTCACGCCGCAAAAGCGCAACATCGGCATGGTGTTCCAGAGCTATGCGCTGTTTCCCAACATGACCGTCGAGCAAAACGTTGCCTTCGGGCTGCGCATTCAGAAAGTCGGTGCCGACGAGAGCTCAAGGCGTGTTGCCGAGATTCTGCGCATGGTCGAGCTGCACGATTTTGCCACGCGCTACCCGCATCAACTGTCCGGCGGGCAATGCCAGCGTGTGGCGCTGGCGCGCTCGCTGGTCACTCGCCCGCGTCTGCTGTTGCTCGATGAGCCGCTGTCGGCGCTGGACGCGCGGATTCGCAAGAACCTGCGTGAACAGATACGCGCCATTCAGCGCGAGCTGAGCCTGACCACTATTTTCGTGACCCACGACCAGGAAGAGGCACTGACCCTGTCAGACCGTATCTTCCTGATGAACCAGGGCCGGATCGTGCAGAGCGGTGACGCCGAGACACTGTACACCGCGCCGGTGGACGTTTTCGCCGCAGGCTTCATCGGCAACTACAACCTGCTGGAAGCCGACGATGCCACTCGCCTGATGCAGCGCCCGATCAACAGCCGTGTGGCGATCCGCCCTGAGTCGATCCAATTGAGCCTGACGGGCGAACTGGAAGGCGAAGTACGCAGTCACAGTCTGCTCGGCAACGTCATCCGCTACCGGGTCCAGGCGCGTGGCGTAGACCTTGTGGTCGACGTACTGAACCGCAGCGCCGACGACCTGCACCCGGACGGAAGGCGTGTAACACTGAACATTGAACCGTCGGCACTCTGCGCCTTGAACTGAGCGTTGCCTTGAACTGAACGCGCCGTGAACTGAATTCGTTCTGCACGCATAACGCCACGCGCTTGCCGATCAAGACGCCATGCGTGAAGCTGACAGCCGACTCAACAGACTTTTAGGAGAAACGCACATGCCCCTGGCAATTTTCGACCTGGACGAGACCCTGATCGGTGGTGACTGCGCCACGCTCTGGAGCGAGCAGATGGGTCGCCTGGGCTGGGTTGACTCGACGTCGTTCATGCAACGCAACGACGAACTGATGGCCGCCTACAGCGAGGGCAAGCTCGCGATGGAAGACTACATGGCCTTCAGCCTGGAACCCATGGCTGGCCGTACCCCTGAAGAAATCGACCATCTGGTCGGCCCTTGGGTCGAGGACGTCATCGAGCCGATCATCTACAGCGACGCCTGCACATGCATTGCAAAGCACCGCGCCAAGGGTGACCGCATTCTGGTGATCTCGGCGTCGGGCGTGCACTTGGTCAAGCCGATCGCCGAACGCCTCGGGATCGACGAAGTGCTGGGTATCGAACTGGACGTGCAGCACGGCGTCTACAGCGGTGCAACCGTCGGCGTGCTGACCTATCGGGAAGGCAAGATCACGCGCCTGATGGAATGGCTGGATGCCGAGGGGGAAAATCTCGAGGGTGCGAGTTTCTATTCGGATTCGCGCAATGACCTGCCGCTGCTGCTCAAGGTTGACCACCCTAACGTGGTCAACCCCGATGCCGTGTTACTGGAACACGCGCAGAAAGCGGGCTGGCCGGTGCACGACTGGAGCTGAGTCCAGAGGCACCGCCTGATCAGACCAGGCTTTCGTCGATCACCAGCACGATCTTGCCGGACACCGTGTTGGTCGCCAGCTCTTCGAACGCCGCCTCGGCATCCTTGATCGCAAAGGATTTCGCCAGTTGCGGCTTGAGGCGGCCCTCAGTGAACAGCGGCCAGACGTGCTGGCCCAGGTCGCTGAGCAGGTCGGCCTTGAACGTGTCGTCGCGACTGCGCAAGGTCGAACCCATCAGCCGGATACGCTTGCCCAGTACGTGAGCCAGATCCACCTGCGCCTCGCGGCCGCTCATGACGCCGATCAGCACCCAGCGACCGTCCAGGGCCAGCAGTTTGACGTTGAGCTCGGCGTAGCTCGCCCCCACCGGGTCGAGGATGACGTTGAACGGTGCAAAGTCGTTCAGGCCTTCAAGGCTTTCGCTGCGTACCACACCGCCCTGAGCACCCAGTTCGACGCAATAGGCCAGACGTTCGGTCGAGCCGACACTGACCCAGACCGGATTGCCAAACGCCTTGCAAAGCTGAATCCCGGCTGAACCAACCCCACTTGCGCCAGCGTGCAGCAAAACCTTCTCGCCAGGCTTGAGCGCGGCGAGCTCGAACAGGTTCAACCATGCGGTGGCATAGACCTCGGGAATGGCGGCCGCCTCGTGCAGCGACAGACCTTCCGGTACCGGCAGCACGTGTCGCCCATCGACCACCACTTCTTCGGCCATCGCCCCGCCCGCCAACAGCGCGCAGACGCGGTCTCCGACCACCCAGGACGTACCCGGACCGACTTCGGCGATTACGCCCGAGCACTCCAGACCCAGCGTCTGAGTGACGCCGGGCGGCGGCGGATACTTGCCTTCGCGCTGTAACAGATCGGCACGATTCAAACCTGCCGCAGCCACTTTGATACGTACCTGCCCCACATCGAGGGCCGGACTCGGCTCCTCGACCCATTCCACATGTCCTTCAACGCCTTGCAATGCCTTCACGGTGCCTCCATAGTGAGTCCAGACTGAGCCCGTGGCTGTTTTGCCCGGGCTTTTGCATTATGCGGCCGGGTCCAAAGGAACCGGCGACCTCAAAGACGGCCTAATATGCGTTATCAATTGTCCTCGCGTCGAATCAGCATGAAGCAATTATTCCCCAGCACTGCCCTCGCACTGTTTGTCGGCCTTAGCGTTTTGCCGATGTCAGCCAGTACCTTTGCCGCCAACAGCTGGGATAATCTTCAGCCGGACCGCGACGAAGTGATTGCCAGTCTCAACGTGGTTGAGCTGCTCAAACGACATCACTACAGCAAGCCGCCCCTGGACGACAAGCGTTCGGCGATTATTTACCAGAGCTACATCAAGCAACTGGACCCCTCGCGCAGCTATTTCATGGCCAGCGACATTGCCGATTTCGACAAATGGCAGTTCCAGTTCGACGACTTCCTGAAAAGCGGCGACCTGAACGCCGGCTTCACCATCTACAAGCGCTATCTGGACCGCGTCAATGCGCGTCTGAATTTTGCGCTGGCCGAGTTGGGCAAGGGCGTCGACAAGCTCGACTTCAATACCAAGGAAACCCTGCTGGTCGACCGCAAGGACGCCGCATGGCCCAAGGATACTGCCGAGCTCGACGAACTGTGGCGCAAGCGCATCAAGGATGAAGTCCTGCGTCTGAAGATTGCAGGCAAGGACCCGGCGAAGATTCAGGAAACCCTGACCAAGCGCTACAAGAATCAGCAGGCGCGTCTGAACCAGACCCGTGCCGAAGATATCTTCCAGGCCTACATCAACACATTCGCCATGTCCTACGACCCGCACACCAACTACCTGTCACCTGACAGCGCGGAGAACTTCGACATCAACATGAGCCTGTCGCTGGAAGGCATCGGCGCCGTGTTGCAGAGCGACAACGACAACGTGAAGATCGTGCGTCTGGTCCCGGCAGGTCCGGCGGCCAAGACCAAACAGGTCGCTCCGGCCGACAAGATCGTGGCCGTTGCCCAGGGCGACAAGGAAATGGTCGACGTGATCGGCTGGCGCCTCGATGAAGTGGTCAAGCTGATTCGCGGTCCGAAAGGCTCGGTGGTACGCCTGGAGATCATCCCAGCCAGCAATGCACCGAACGACCAGACCAGCAAGATCGTCGCCATTACCCGTGAAGCGGTGAAGCTTGAAGAACAGGCGGCCAAGAAGTCGATCCTGCACCTCAAGCAGGACGGCAAGGATTACAAGCTCGGGGTCATCGACATTCCAGCCTTCTATCTGGACTTCAAGGCCTACCGTGCTGGCGATCCGGAATACAAGAGCACCACCCGTGACGTGAAGAAACTGCTCACCGAATTGCAGGCCGAGAAGGTCGACGGTGTGGTACTGGATCTGCGCAACAACGGTGGTGGTTCGTTGCAGGAAGCCACCGAGCTGACCAGCCTGTTCATCGACAAGGGCCCGACCGTGCTGGTGCGTAATGCCGACGGCAAGGTCGACGTCCTGGAAGACGAAGCCAAGGGCGCGTTCTACAAAGGCCCGATGGCATTGCTGGTCAACCGTCTGTCTGCGTCGGCGTCGGAGATTTTCGCCGGGGCGATGCAGGATTATCACCGCGCGCTGGTGATCGGTGGCCAGACCTTCGGTAAAGGCACCGTGCAGACCATTCAGCCGCTCAATCACGGCGAACTGAAACTGACACTGGCCAAGTTCTATCGGGTTTCCGGTCAGAGCACCCAGCATCAGGGCGTGGTACCGGACATCACGTACCCATCGCTGATCGACACCAAGGAGATCGGCGAGAGCGCGCTGCCCGAAGCCATGCCGTGGGACAGCATCAAACCGGCGATCAAGCCGGCAATCGACCCGTTCAAGCCGTTCCTGGCTCAATTGCAGGCGCGTCATGAAGCACGTTCGGCAAAAGACGCCGAGTTCGTGTTCATTGAGGATCGCCTGGCGCTGGCCAAGAAGCTGATGAACGAGAAGACCGTCAGCCTCAATGAAGCCGACCGTCGTGCCGAGCATGCGTCTATCGAAAGCAAGCAACTTGCGCTGGAAAACACCCGCCGCAAGGCCAAGGGTGAAGAGCCGCTCAAAGAGCTGAAGAAGGAAGATGAAGACGCGCTGCCGGTAGAAGACGAGAAAACCAAACCCGAGGACGATGCCTACCTGGCAGAGACCGGGCGCATTCTCATCGACTATCTGGGTCTGAGTGCGGCTGTCGCGAAAAAGTAACGCAGGCTCATTGATGGCCAGTTAGCCGCAACGTCATCAAACAGTCATGAAGCTGTCGTGAAATACGGGGCTGAACGCGAAAGCGCTCAGCCCTTTTTCATTCTCTCCGAGACGACCATGACCATAACAGAGCAGCTGAGCGCACTGAGTTCCATTCTGGCTCGTGGTGATTTGCACAGCTTGTTCCAACCCATCGTCTCGCTGTCGGAGCACCGGATTCTGGGCTATGAAGCCTTGACCCGCGGCCCGTCCAACAGCGCCCTGCACTCGCCCCTGAATCTGTTCGCCATCGCCCGCCAGGCCGGGCGTCTGAGCGAGCTGGAGTTAAGTTGCCGAGACAGCGCCTGCCGACGTTTCAGTCAGCAGAAGTTGCCGGGCAAGCTGTTTCTCAACGTCTCCCCCGAATCGCTGCTCGAAAGCTCTCATCCTCCGGGTCGGACGCTGGAAATGCTGCGCCGATACCACATCGCGCCGAAGGACGTGGTCATCGAACTGACCGAGCAGATGCCTACCGACGATTTCGACCTGCTGTACAACGCCTTGCATCACTATCGCGACATGGGCTTCTCCATTGCGCTGGACGATCTCGGTGCCGGTTATTCGAGCTTGCGACTGTGGTCGGAGCTGCGCCCGGACTATGTGAAAATCGATCGGCACTTCATCGACGGCATTCATCAGGATGCGGTGAAGCGCGAGTTCGTCGGCTCCATGCTGCAGATGGCCAAGGCTTCCAGAGCGACGGTGATTGCCGAAGGCATCGAATTGCCCGAAGAGCTGGCGACGCTGAAAGACATGGGCGTGAACCTGGTTCAAGGCTATCTGCTGGCGCGCCCTCAGGAGCGCCCGCCGCGCGACACTCGCGCCATGCTGCCCAGGACAGAGATCGCAGTGACGCCGCTCAACGAAGAAGCGGCCGACCTGTCTGCCCTGCTCAACCCGCAGCCATCGGTCAGCCAGTCAACTCCCACTGCTGAAGTGCTGGAAGCGTTTCGCAGGCAGGCCAACCTCAACTCTTTGGCGGTGCTGGATGACGACGCCCGACCGTGTGGCATCGTCCACCGGCACTCATTGTCCGAGGCCCTGCTCAAGCCTTTCGGCACCGAGCTGTTTGCCCGCAAACCGATCAGCCGTCTGATGAGCAGTGACTTTCTGGCCGTGGAAGTCAGCCAGTCGCTGCAACAGGTCAGCCGGCTGTTGACCAGCCGTGCCCGGCAACGCATCGAGGAGGATTTCATTATCACCTCGAACGGTACCTATCTTGGGCTGGGCCGGGTGATCGACGTGCTCAAGCTGATTACCGAAATGAAGATCCAGCAGGCACGTTACGCCAACCCGCTGACCCTGCTGCCCGGCAACGTCCCGATTCAGCAGTGCCTGACTCGACTGCTGCAGCAAGGCCGCGCATCGATGATCTGCTACGTGGACATCGACAGTTTCAAGCCCTTCAACGACATCTACGGTTATGCCCGTGGCGACGAGGTGCTGCTGTGTCTGGCGCAATGCCTCAACGACCGCATCGATCCGGCCAGGGACTTTGTCGGGCACATCGGCGGAGATGATTTTCTGATGGTGCTGGGCTTTGATGACTGGGAACGACGCCTGAAAAGCCTGCTGGATGATTTTCAGAATCAATGCCGTCGTTTCTACCGCGCAGAACACCTGGAAGCCGGGTGCTTCATCGCCCTCAATCGGCAGGGCCAACGCCAGGAATTCCCCCTGCTATCGCTGTCGATTGGGGTGGTGCACCTGCATGAAGAAAGCTGCACGTTGGTCGATGCCAGCCAACTGGCCGACCTCGCTTCACAGGCCAAGCACTTCGCCAAGGATGTCGCCGGCGCAAGCATTCACGTCATAGATTCGACGCGGCTGGATTTGTTGATGCAGGCGTGAGGGCCGGTGCCATTCCCCTACTGCGCTTCAACTTCCGGATAACTGTATTCGAACACCCGAACCACTTCCGAGGCATGCCATGAGGCTGCCGCGACGCCGTCCGAAGGTCCGGAGAAACGGCCCAGGCGTTCGGCACACTCGAAAAAACCAGGACGCGGCAGGCGGCTTGCGCCCTGGCTGATGACCAGCGAACTGCGCAAGGGCTGTTCAGCGCGGGCATCCATGGCGGCGAGGTGCTCAAGAGCCGCCGTCAGGGTCTGCATGGCCGGACTGGGCAGTTGCAGGCGTTCCACCAGCGCGCGATAGGTCAGCAGATGCCGTTGGCGACGGGCCAGATCGAGCTCATTGAGCAGCCCGTCCCAATGCTGACGACTGATGCGCACGCTCACGACTCACCTCGCCAGCCCGGCACCCCAAGCTCCCACGCCAGGCTGCGCTTGATCGCGCCGTCCGGCTCACGAGTACCGTTCTCGATCAATTCCAGATAGGACGGGCTGATCCCGACGGTACGCGCCAGGCTCGCCGCTTCAAGGCCCTCGGCCTCGCGCAGTGCACGCAACTCATCGAACCCGGGAAGCTCATCGGCGGTAGTGCCGGAAGTCGATACAGCTGGCTCGCTGGAAGGTTTGCCGGCCAGTCCGGCAGCCTTGAGCAGCGCTTGATACTGCGCCCAGGGCAGCACTGCATATTCAGGCTCCCCGTCACGGGATATCACTTGAAGATCCATAGAGTCACCTTGTACTACACGACCGCATACTGATCAGACCTGATCCATAGGCAGGCATCTTAACAGCGGAACGCCAGGGCTGGTGTTCAATCCGTGAGACTTACACCTTACCCCGCTCTTGCTCCAGCAGTGCCTGAGTCTTCGGCAGTTGCTCGACCACGATGAGTTTCTCGGGCGATTGCTGCGCCTGCCATGCACGAAAGGCATCCAGTTCATTGCTCAAGTGCTTGGTAACCCATGCAAGCACGGCGATGTCATCGAGCATGCCGAGGCCGGGTATCCAGTCGGGGATCGCATCCAGCGGGCTGAGGAAGTACATCAGACCGGCGACGATGGACAGAATCGCTTTGGGGCTGATGCTGCGGTATTCGCCCCGCCAGTAAGCCAGGCACAAGGCCTGCAGCAAACGCAGGTCTTCCTTGAGCCTGCCCAGACGATTACCTTCACTGTTGCCCTTGCGCGCGACAGCGAACAATAGCCCTGGCAATCGCCCGGCTGCCAGCAGACGCCGGGCTCCGGGCAGATAACGGATAAAATTCCACGGTGCTTTCATACCCACTCCCGCTCAGCAAAATGTCGTTCGATAAAAGCAGATCCGCTGGACCTGTCTGGCCAAAGCCACAAGGTTATCCACAATAATTGTGGATAACCTTGTGAACAGTGGCTTTTTTCCAGCCTCAACCCCCCGTTTTCGGGGGGCCACAGTCAAATCGGGCGTTTTTTACTCACAAAAAAACTACAAACGTGTGAACCCGACACCCTCTATGAGACGAGTACCTTGATCCTGCCGGACTGTCGGACAATGCTTTTGCATGCATCCATGGTAGTGGGACTGCCCGAATGGCCAAGCGTTCGGGAAATAAGCCGGACACAAAAACGCCCTGTCGAGACAGGACCTGTCGAGACAGGGCGTTTTCTGTAGCCAGGTAGAGCGTTACTTCTTGGCCGGAGCCGAAGCGGCAGGGGCTGCCTCTTCTTCTTCGTCGGCATCAGCACCCGCAGTCGGTGCCGCTGCAGGGTCTTTGATACCCAGCAGTTCGAGATCGAACACCAGTACCGAGTTGGCCGGGATCGCCGGGCTCGGGCTCTGTGCGCCGTAAGCCAGATCACTCGGGATGAAGAGTTTGATCTTCTCGCCGACGTGCATCAGTTGCAGGCCTTCGACCCAACCCGGAATCACACCGCCAACAGGCAGGTCGATCGGGCTGCCGCGCTCAACGGAACTGTCGAAGACCTTGCCGTCGATCAGCTTGCCTTCGTAGTGAACAGTCACAACATCGGTAGGCTTGGGCTGAGGGCCGTCGGCTTTCTTGATGATCTGATACTGCAGGCCGGAAGCGGTGGTGACCACGCCGTCCTTCTTACCGTTCTCTTCGAGGAATTTCTTGCCAGCGGCAGAAGCCTCTTCGCTCATCTTCGCCAGACGCTCTTCGGAACGCTTTTGCAGCGCGGAGAAGGCTTCAACCAGCTCTTCGTCCTTGAGTTTCTGATCTTTCTTGCCGACAGCGTCTTCGATACCCAGGGCTACAGCCTTGGAATCCAGATCATCCATACCTTCCTGAGCCAGGCTTTTGCCCATGTTCAGACCGATGCCATAAGACGCTTTTTGTGCTGGGGTTTTCAGCTCAACGGTGCTGGCTTGCTTGTCACAACCTGCGAGTACCAGACCGACCAGGGCAATCGCCGCTGCCAACCGATGCTGTTTCATGCTAATTCCTTGTTCATGCGCCAAAAGGGCAAACGAGTAAAGCCGCGAGCTTATCAGGCCGCCGCGATCAATGGCTACCGGCATGAGAGGGAGAAAACGCCGATAAGTTCAGGTATCCAAAGGTTTTCCCGGATCTGTACCGCATTGTTCAGTTGCAGTTCAGTTTGTGATTCGCGACGGCAAGGCGCCGGCACGCTGCACAGGGCTCAGGCCACCGGACTGATCACACCGGCATCGGGCCAGCGTTCACTGGTCTGCAGCACGCGCAGATGCCCGGCCCGCGCCACCCGAAGGACGAAATCCTGCACGCTGAGGGTACCGGCCGCGAGTTGCGCCTGAATGGACCCGGCCCCCGAATAGACACTCGATACGCTTTGCAACAGTTGAAACTCCTCGTCGGACTGGCTGGGTGTGTAACAAAGCAGTGCGCCGTCGGCTGCCGAGAAATAAACGGCGGACATTTCGAAACCATAGCGAATCGGCACGCCTTTGCGGCGCTGGGCCGGTTTGTGCCGATAGCTGAACATCCGATGCAGGTCATCCGGCTTGAAGAAATCGTTCATCACTTCACGCCCACCCTCGACGGCCAGATTGGCTGAACAGAAATACATACCGTCCACACGATAGCCGTAAGGTAATGCAGGCCGGTAATACGCATCGGGATGGAACGCCGAACACGGCGCATACACTGGCATGCCGTCATCGAGCATCGGCTCGGCAATCCGATAGGCTCGGGTGACCGGATTGAACAGAAGAAAACCGATGATCTGTGAATGAATACGACTGCCGATACGGCCATGTGCGTAACGTGCAGCCTCGTCGGCGCTGTCGAACGGCGCGCTGAGGCTCAAAGATCGGGGCGGCCATTGCACGTCGCAGCTTGCGGGCGATTTGACCGGCGCCGCGCGAGCAGCGGTTGCGTCAGGATACGGGTGCCAGTCGGCCGGCACTTTGCCCGCCCGTCCCCACAGGAGGCTGGGCACTATCACGCGCAGATCCCCGGCACCGGCCAGCAGACGAACCACATCACTGGGCATCATGCTGAGGTTCTGCAACGCCTGGTGGATCTGGCTGAGTTCACACAGGTGCGGCATGCTCGGCGGACCGGAGACGCGCGCAAACAAGGCGTCTTCGGCGGCAGAGCGAGACAGTGTGTATTTGATCAGGGAACCGTCAGGCCCGGAAAGATAGGTCGCCGAACACACCTTCTGATCATCGATCACTGCGTAAATGTCGCCGACTGAAAGGCTGTTCGGGTAAGTGACCTTTTCACTCTCCGGCCACTCGTCGAGCCCGGCCTGCAGTGACGGGTGAGAATGGTAGACCGCATAGTCGTCATGCCCATGCGGGTAGAGCACATAACCTTCCTGCTCGTTGCGCGGGAAGACTTCATTGGGATCGAAGCTGAACTGGCTGCCATTCATGGGTTCGGTCGCGATGTATTTGCCATCCCTGCGAACCAAAATGAAACCGCCGTATTCGCGATCACGCCGGTCGCCGATCCGCTCATGAGCATAACGCGCCGCATCATCAGGATGATCGAACGGCGCGCTGAGCGTCGGCATATCGGGGTGGTGATCGATGGATCGCTTGAAGAGTCTTTTTCTGGGGTGCATGCACGGTTCCTTGAAAGCCTGACTGATTGAGCCATGAGCGTAAGGAAACCCGAGACAGCGAGTGACATAGATGAATATGACGTTATGTGGATCGGCCAGCGCCGAACAACATGAAATTAAAGATAATTTTTAAGCGTTCCGGGATGTGCTTCGATCCGCGGCGTGGGCGAATCGGCCCAGACCCTGCGTCGACCATCGCGACTGGCGACCAGGGCTTACGCAGTTTGTCGTGCTCAGGAACATTTTTATGCAACCGACCACTCGTTTTCGCTCAACGCGCTCGACAGCTCGCCAATTGGCAAGCCTGGCCTTGATCGCCACAGCAGCCCTGTTGCCGGTCAGCGCAGCCTATGCCGCCAAGAAGCCGCCGTTGGTTGTCACTGAGGGCATCAAGGCCTACCGCCTGTGCACAGGCCCCGACAATCTGTCACACGTTATCGTGGGTTCGATCGATCAAAAAGCCATGACCGATGTCAGCACCCTGCACTTCAAGGAAACCCCGGCGCACTCCACCTATGACTGGCATCCGGCACCCGAAGAGCAGTACGTGATCACCCTGTCCGGCACTCTGGAATTTTCCACCACCGGCGGCGAGAACTTTGTCCTGCACCCCGGAGAAGTGTTGCTGGCGCAGGACACCACCGGCCCTGGCCATCGCTGGAAACTGATCGACGACCAGCCGTGGCGACGCGCGTACATCATCACCAAGCCAGGTGACAAAGGCGCGTTCGTGCCGAAAGACGGAGCGCCTGCGAAGGGCTGCTGATGCAGTGATGCAGCCGCCCTCATAGAGTGCGATTAAATCGACACATCCGCCGCTGGCTCGGAAATTTCGATCAGGTTCAGATCCGGATCACGCACATACACCGACCAGATCGGCCCGGTAGCACCGGTGCGCTCGACCGGGCCTTCGACGATCGGCCAGTCCTGCTCCTGCAGGTGCACAATCACCTGCTCCAGCGGGATGGTGGCGATGAAACACAGATCCAGCGCACCCGGAACCGGCAAATGGGCCTTGGGCTCGAACTCCTTGCCGCGTTCATGGACATTGATTTTCTGATTGCCGAAGCGGAATGCCAGACGCCCCTGACGAAAGCGTTCAGGGGTCATCCCCAGAACGCGTACGTAAAAGTCCTTGCAGGCGTCGATATCGGCAGTGGTCAGTACCAGGTGGTCCAGATGATCAATCACGGGATCAGCTCCGTTTGAAATAGAGTTCTTTTTTACGACAACGGCCACGTTTCGGATCAGATAATGCCAAGCCGACGCCATTCGGCACGTGTAGCAGCGTCTATACCATGCGCTTCAAGCACGGCATCGGTGTGTTGACCGAGTGTTGGCGCGGACGATGTTACCTGACCCGGCGTGGCTTGAAGTTTAGGCACAATCCCCGGAAGGGTGACGGGTGTTCCGTCGTCCAGCGTGCCCTGCAACAGCATGTCCCGCGCCTGATAATGCGGGTCACTGGCAATGTCGGCAGCGTCGTAAATCTTGCCTGCCGGAATGCGTGCTTCGTTGAGCGCCGCAAGGACTTCGTCCATCGAGCGTTCGGCGGTCCAGGTCGAAATGGCCGCATCGATGCGCGCAACGTGCCTGACCCGCCCGTCGTTATGCTGAAGTTCGGGGTCGCTGGCCAGGTCCATGCGGCCGATCTTTTCCATCAGGCGCCGGAAGATGCTGTCGCCATTACCCGCGATCAGCGCGTACTTGCCGTCATTGCAGCGGTAGGCATTGCTCGGAGCGATGCCAGGCAGACTGCTGCCAGCCGGCTCGCGGACAGTATCGAATACCGAATACTCGGGAATCAGACTTTCCATCATGTTGAACACTGACTCGTACAACGCGACATCTATCTGCTGCCCCTCGCCACCGTTCTGCTCGCGGTGACGAAGCGCCAGCAGAACGCCGATCACACCGTGCAGCGCAGACAGCGAATCGCCAATCGATACGCCGACACGTACTGGTGTGCGCCCTGCCTCACCGGACAGATGACGCAAACCGCCCATCGCCTCGCCGATCACGCCAAAACCCGGCCGGTCGCGATACGGGCCGGTCTGCCCGTAGCCAGAGACACGCAGCATGATCAGTTTCGGATTGAGGGCGTGCAGCGCTTCCCAGCTCAACCCCCAGCCCTCAAGTGTGCCGGGGCGGAAGTTCTCGACCAGTACATCGGCATCCCGGATCAGCCGCCGTACCATTTCCTGCGCCTGAGGCTGGCGCAGATCGAGGGTCACGGACTGTTTGTTGCGGGACTGCACCGCCCACCAGACGGACGTGCCGTTATGCAGCAAACGCCATTTGCGCAGGGGGTCCCCGGTCAGCGGCGGCTCGACCTTGATGACCTCGGCACCGAACTCGGCGAGAATCTTCGCCGCGAACGGCCCGGCAATGAGCTGACCCAGCTCCACCACCTTGATGCCCTGAAGAGGCAGGCTCATGACACGTCCTTTCTTGTTGGGAGGTGGAGGAATGATCTGCGCAAATGCGCTGGATGGAAAGCCGGACGGTGCGCTGCCAGATCGGACCGCCGTAAAAAACCCCGCACCAGGCGGGGTTCATTGAATCAATTACTGCAGGCCAACTGGAAACTCATCGAGGCATCACCCGAGGCTCCCCGTTTGCCGACCATAAGCCCCAATACATTGACCTGCTCTGTTGTTGCAGCGCCGCCCAACTTGGCGTGCCCGTAGAACAGCCGCTCATGATCACTGGTATCGATGGAAGATACCGAGCAAAAACCTGGAGACTTTTCAAATTGCCCTTCCTTGAAGAGCACTTTATAAGTCGCGAAGTAGTCTTTCTGACTGCTGTAACTTACAGACTTGATCCACGGCGACGACTGAGCAACGACATTGCCGTGCTGGTCGATGGTTGCGGTGTGCAGTGCTGGCGTGGCCAGCGCGCCCGCAGAGAGGATCAAGGCTGTGGTGCCTGCAAGCAGTTTAAAACGATTTTTCATAGTTATCCCTTAACTCACTACCGTATCAGACCGCCTCGATTCGGCGGTCGGCTTGGATTAATTATTCTGGGTAATCAAGAGCACTCCTGATGCCTGAATACCCGATCAACCCATGCAGCTAATACCAGCAAAGAGGATAAATCAAGCGTTCACCGGAGCTAACTAACAAGCCTGGTTTTAACTTCAATATTTAAGGAAATTACTTACATTCGCGAAGAGTAATTCTTACAGAACTTCAATAGAACTGCCGCAGGGGCATTGCACGAGGAGGGTTGGGATTTCCAGACGACAGAAAGCAAAAAGCCCGCACTAGGCGGGCTTTCTGTTTGCTTCAAGGAGTTCAAGGGCCTTGAAGCGGAATATGGCGCAGCGGACGGGACTCGAACCCGCGACCCCCGGCGTGACAGGCCGGTATT
>NZ_LKGW01000108.1:0-97074 GCF_001467335.1 Pseudomonas sp. ICMP 10191 | reverse complement strand
GAGCTTGCTCGCGAAGGCTATATTCCTGACCCAGAAAATACATCGGCTGTACCGACCTCTTCGCGAGCAAGCTCGCTCCCACAAGGCACCGCAAACTCCTGTGGGAGCGAAGTTGTCCGCATAGAGGATCTGCCCTCCCCGATCATTCTCGACATCGGTCAGGACGATAAACGCCTGGTTGCGCGCCTGTCCGGCGATACCCATCTGCTCCTGGAAATCGGGGCGCCGGAGCTGGATCTGGTGCTGCGTCTGCGCGGCCATGCCTTGATGCTTGCGCTGGAGGCCAAGGCGCTGGCGGGGGTGATCGATCTGACGCCGGGCATTCGCTCACTGCAAGTCCATTACCGCCCCGAGCAACTGCCGCTTCGGCAACTGCTCGACATCGTCGCCGGAGAATGGGATGCCGTGTGCGCCGCGAAAGACCTGCAAGTGGCCTCGCGCATCGTCCATCTGCCACTGTCCTGGGATGACCCGGCCTGCCAACTGGCCATCGAAAAATACATGACCACCGTGCGCAAGGACGCCCCCTGGTGCCCGAGCAACCTGGAGTTCATCCGCCGCATCAATGATCTGCCCAACCTCGATGAAGTACAGCGCACGGTGTTCGACGCCAGTTATCTGGTCATGGGGCTGGGCGATGTCTACCTCGGCGCGCCGGTGGCCACGCCACTGGATCCGCGGCACCGGCTGGTCACTACCAAGTACAACCCGGCACGCACCTGGACCGCCGAGAATTCGGTGGGCATCGGCGGCGCCTACATGTGCGTGTACGGCATGGAAGGCCCCGGCGGTTATCAGTTCGTCGGCCGCACGCTGCAGATGTGGAATCGCTATCGCGACGTCGCCGCCTTCGAGGGCAAACCATGGCTGTTGCGCTTCTTCGATCAGATCCGTTTCTACCCGGTCAGCGCCGACGAACTGTTACGTATCCGCCGCGACTTCCCGCTGGGTCGCTTCGCCCTGAACATCGAACACAGCACCCTGAATCTGGCTGACTACCAGGCCTTTCTGAGCCGCGAAGCCGAAGGTATTACGGCATTCCGCGCCCAGCAAAACGCCGCCTTCAACGCCGAGCGCGAACGCTGGATCGCCAACGGGCAGGCCGATTTTGAGAGCGATGAAGGCGTGGCGTCGAACACTGAAGAACAGCCTCTGCAAAAAGGCCAGCAAGGCGTCGACAGCCACATCGCCGGCAATCTCTGGCAAGTCCAGGTGCAACCGGGCGACCGCGTGGAAGCGGGCGATGTGCTGGTGATTCTGGAGTCGATGAAAATGGAAATCCCCCTGCTCGCCCCGATCGCCGGCGTGGTGCAGGACGTCAGGGTGCAACCCGGCTCGGCAGTACGCGCAGGGCAACGGGTCGTGGTGCTGGCCGCCGACTGAATCGACCGACTTTTTTACTTTCGAGGGAATCCCGTCATGAACGACACAGCACTGCTCAATGACCTGCGCCTGGACACCGTCCGCGCGGCCTACCAGTCAGGCCGGATATCACCGCGCCAGCTGATCCTGGCGCTGCGCGAAAAGGCCGCACGGCTGAACAGCGATTATCACCTGTTCATCCACCTGCTCAGCGCAGCTGAACTCGAGCCTTACCTGGCCGCGCTGGACGATCGTGATCCCAGAGACCTGCCGCTGTTCGGCGTGCCCTTCGCGATCAAGGACAATATTGATCTGGCGGCCATTCCAACCACCGCGGCTTGCCCGGACTACGCCTACACACCCGAACACTCGGCAAGCGTCGTCACGCAACTGATCGCGCTGGGCGCAGTGCCCATGGGCAAGACCAATCTGGACCAGTTCGCCACAGGCTTGAACGGCAGCCGCTCACCCTACGGCGCTTGCCCCAACAGCGTGTTGAACGAGTACCCGTCCGGCGGTTCGAGCGCTGGCTCGTCGCTGGCCGTGGCACTGGGCGTCAGCAGTTTCTCGCTGGGCACCGATACGGCGGGCTCGGGCCGGGTGCCTGCGGCCCTGAACAACCTGGTGGGGATGAAAGCCAGCAAGGGGCTGATTTCCACGGCAGGCGTGGTGCCCGCATGCCGCACGCAGGATTGTGTCTCGACCTTCACCGCCACAGCACGGGAAGCCAGCGAGCTATTGGCGCTGATCGCCACATTTGATCCGCGCGACGAGTACAGTCGTCGCAACCCGCTGTGGAACGACGCCTCGGCTTTTGGCGCACCTCGCCCGTTTCGCTTCGGAGTACCCCGCGCCGAGGACCTGCAGTTCTTCGGCTGTACCGAAGGGCCGAGGCTGTTCAAGGCTGCCATCGACCACCTGACCGCGCTGGGTGGCGAAGCGGTCACGGTGGACCTGTCACCGTTTCTCGAAGCGGCGCGGTTGTTGTACGAGGGGCCGTGGGTGGCCGAACGCTACAGCGTCGCCGGGCAGTTAATGGAAGAACACCCTGACGCGGTATTGCCGGTGATCCGCGACGTGCTGGCCAAGGCTCCCCAGGTCAGTGGAGTCGATACGTTTCGCGCGCAATACCGCCTGCAAGCGCTCAAGGCAGCGTGCGATCGGGCACTTGAAGGGCTGGAGTGCGTGGTGACGCCAAGCATCGGCCGCCCGGTGACATTGGCAGAGCTGGCGGCCGAGCCGGTGTTGCGCAATTCGGAGCTGGGTTACTACACGAACTTCGTCAACCTGCTCGATTACGCCGCCGTCGCCGTGCCCAGCGCTTTCATGGGCAACGGTCTGCCGTGGGGCGTGACGTTGTTCGGACGGGCATTCACCGATCAGTACCTGCTCAGTCTGGCCGACGCCTTGCAGCGGCAAACCGCCCTGCCCTTGATTGGCGGCGAATCACCTCGGCTGACTGTGCCGCAGACCATTGCGCGCAACGATATGGCGCGGCTGGTGGTCTGCGGTGCCCATCTGGACGGGCTGGCCTTGAACTGGCAGCTCAGGCAACGCGGGGCACGCCTGCTGGAAACCACGCAAAGCTCGGCCGACTATCGGTTGTATGCGCTGGCCGGTGGTCCGCCCTTCCGGCCTGGCATGGTGCGGGTGGCCGAACACGGCGTAGCCATCGACGTGGAGGTCTGGGAGTTGCCAAGTATCGAGTTGGGGTCGTTTCTGACCGGCATTCCGGCACCGCTCGGGCTGGGCAAAGTGCAATTGGCCGACGGTCGCTGGGAGACCGGTTTCATCTGCGAAGCCTATGGTCTGGAGGGTGCCCGCGACATCCGCCCTCTCGGTGGCTGGCGCGCGCACGTGCAGCAACAGCATTAAGCATAAAGGCGGCATGCTCAGACGTGCCGCCTTGCTCTTTCAACGTGACGAGCAGTCGCACTACATAGTTATGACCTTCCACATCGCGCTTCCCGAAATAATGGGCATTCATTCATTTTGACCGCACGTCATGAATCCCATCTGGAGTCCGCTTCGTCAGGACACACTGTTTCACCCGTCCTCTTTGCTGCTGGAACAAACCAGCATTCTGCGCCCCGAGCACAGCAATAGCAGGCACGACACGTTGAACGCGTCGGCGCCGTTTATCCTGCCAGACGGCTTTTCAGCGCCCGAACCGACGCCGTTGCCTGCGATAGCCGAAGAAAGCGAGCCGGAAGATGCCGCGCCACACATCGAACGTCAACTCAGAGCCATGCGTAGCAGCGCAGGTTTCCGGCTGATTGCCGACTCGACATTGCTCCTGAAAGCCTGCCAACTGGACATGGACTTTCCACCGACCCGACAGGATTACGTTCGCCAGCACCTGACCACGCTGCTCAGGCAGCAGAGCGGCAAGGCACTCGACCCGGACGTACTGCAAATCACCTTCAGCGATGATGACCGACCTGCTGTGGACGACAATGGACACGAGCATTACAGCGTCAGCCTGTCGCTGACCGATGTAGCGCTGGCCAGCTTCGACCCTGCGCATTTCCAGGCGCTGTCTCGTAGCACCCTTGCCGACTTTTCACTGTGCGAAGACACGCCAGCGCTGACCACGGCGCGAATGTTCAAGCTGATCGGCGAGCTGCCGCTCAAACGCAATTACAACGCCGTACTGGAGGCGTTCAGAGCCCGCCATGAGGCTACCTGGCGCACCTTGTCGCGGCTGGCGTTCCTTGACAACCTGGCTCGGCAGCTCAACCACAGGCACATCAGCCGGGACGGTTATTGGCTGGCGCGGGACGCCATGGGACTTGACCGGTCTCCCGTCGACACCGACACGATCAGCATGAGCGGACGAGGTGAAAAATCCGAGGTCCGGGTCCTGACGCTGAATGGCAAACAGGTGCCGGGGATATTTCAGATCAGCTCGAAAACCACGTCGCACTGTTTCATTCACATTCTGGGTGCCAAGGGCAACGTCATCGAATACATCAGCGATGATCCACGCCAGATGAGCAAGCGGCTGTTGACGGCCATGAACGCCTCAGGGCTCTACGGCCAGGTATTTCTTTCGCTTGAGCAGCACGCCGGCATCGTTGTCGAGGCGCCACTGATCGAAGGCGACCTGTTCAGCGCACTGACCCAGGCTTCGTTCGCCGGGCTTCTTGCCGACAGCCACACGCGCAGCACGCTCGACCTGCTCAGGCCAGTCGCTCGCGGCCTGGCGCTGGCAGGTGCAGCCGACCTGTGGCAGACACAGCCGAGCATTTTGGAGCAGATCCCGGTTGCGTCGAAAATGGCCGGCCAGGTCATGGCGAACTATCTGCAGGAAAACCACGCGCTGACGCTCAACCCCGAGCAGGTGTTCATTGCTTATCAACCTGGCTATTCGAGCAACCCCTTAGGCAACCCCCGGTTGCCGCCTACGTATGTGCACACGCCCGACCCGAGGCCGATCAGCCTGAGCGAGGCGCTGATGAGCAATTATCGAGTCGATCATCCTGCTGGCTACAACGATCACGGCGGCGGTACCGTGGTCTTTTTCGACCCCACCGGACAGGGCGACAGTGAGCAGGGTCAGGTACTGGAGATCAGCCCGCAGGCGATCGAGGACTACATCAGAGCTTTCGACTTTCTGACCTGGATGACTCAGCGCATCCACGACTTCTGGGATCAGCAGAGAGCCCCATAGAACAGGCGTTCAGAACCACGTTCATCAGCCAGGCGCTGATCAGCCTGAAGCGCGGCAGCCTCACGCGCGGCACCTTCGATCTGCTCGTGGAAACCCTTGCGCCGGCTGCGCCCGATCAATGGCGGTCTCTCGGTTTTTTCGTTCAAGGCGCGTTGACCGACGGCATGCAGGAGCAATACACCGGCCTGCTGGTACTTGAGCAGCCGGGCTTGCCGAACGTGCTTTATCAGGCAGGACATGCCGATGCGTTCATCGAGTTTGCAGATGACACGACGCTGAAGCTGCATCTGAACCGGGCAGCAGCCAATCCAGAATGGCGTGAGACGGTCATGCGCTATGTTCCCCGCCGCCATCACCAGCGCCTGGACTACCTGCTCAAATTATGGGCCGGGACACACGTGCCCAACCCGCCCGTTTCCATCCTTCGCCCCTGGACCGATGCGCTTTACAACCCTGACACGCGCCAGGCCATGAGCCAGTCGTTGTGTGAAAAAAGGCTGGAAGACACGCCATTCGCTTTTCTGCACCAACTGCTCAAGCAGAACGCACTGGATGACGCAGAGGATCAGATCGTCACGTCGACGCAGGTAACACTGGCGGACTGGACCGACCGGCTTCAGCAATTACAGCGGCTGCTGGTGCCGATGTCATTGTTGCTGACACCTGCGCTTGTCGCCTCCCTGGCGACAGAGATTGGCATCACCTCGCTGGCTATTACCGCAACGCATCTGCCGGGCAGCCGTTACGCAGAGAAAAACCAGGCGCTGCTGGCCACGCTAACGCTGGGCTTGCTGCAACTGGCTCCGCACACGCCAAGAATGCTGCGCTCACTGAGCCGAATCGTAAAACCTGCCGTGAGCAGTTCCCAAACCGTAGCGATTACGCTCGACCGGGCGTTCGGCACACGACCGTTGCGCAGGCAGTTTGTCACACCGCGCCAGACCCGGCTGGAGAAGTTCTTTCACACCGACGCCCTGCTCAAACGCTGGACTGTCAGCACTGCCGTCTCGTCAAACCTGTTGCAGGTCCATGCCTGGAAGCTGGGTAGAAGGTTCCTTTTATGGACGTCGGACAGAGGTCAGGCGCGCACTCTGGTGGTCAGCAGCCACGGGTACTACACGCCGTGGTCCCGAACCGTGAAGATCCCCAATGGCACCGAGATTCGCACCTACGCGCCGCATGGCTACGAACTGGTGGACCCGAAACTGCATCGGGTCGTCAACAAGGATGCCCGGCCATTCGCACGTTCCAACACGGCAGTGCACAGCGTGATGCAGCCCACGCCGCTTGAACCCCTGCTTCTCACCAACAAGCTGATAGCAGGCACTTCGCTGCCCGGCAGACTGAAGAACTACAGCCTGTCCAAGTTTCAGACGGCGACCAGCGAGAGTTATGACGAGATCGCAAGCGTGGTGGGCAACTCGCGGGCGTCGCCCTTGCGCGGCTGGTTGCCGCCGACGCCGATGGATGTTCTGACAGTACGCAATCGCTTTGGCATGCCCCCACCATCGCTGGCCGACCTGTTCGAAAGCCTATCCATTCAAGGCATCCATTACGACAGAATATTGCTGGTGCACTGCCGGTGTGCGGCGATATCGGCGCTGATGAACCGTTCACCCGTCTATCATGCCCCGACAGCGAGCTCGGTGATTGCTAATATGGCCTGAACCAAACACCCCGATCATCCAGCACGGCGCTTACCTCCGACATGACAACGGCCTCCCCTGACACCGCGCTGTGCCCCTTGTGCGGCTTCAGCAACCAATGCAGCCTGGCCGATCCGCGTACCGTGGACCAGCCCTGCTGGTGCTTTTCGCAAAGCATCGACCCTGCATTGCTGGCAGCGCTGCCGGATAACCTTCGCGACAAGGCCTGTCTGTGCCCGCGCTGCGCCGGGATCGAAGATGCAGCGCCAGGTCCACAGGCACGCCGGGCCACAGAGTAAGATGCGCACCCCATACTCTGCTCGCTGTTATCGCCATGCGCCTTGATCGTTTCCTCAGCAACCTGCCACGCTTCAATCGTCAACAAGTGCGCCTGGCGCTGGCCAGCGGACGAGTGCAGGTAGACGGCCAGGCAACCCGCGACCCGCATCACGAAGTACGCGAATTCAGTTGTGTGGCGCTTGACGAAGAAATCCTCCAGGCAGGCAAAGCTGCCCGCTACTTCATGCTGCACAAGCCCGAAGGCTGTGTCAGCGCGACGAGCGATGCGCAGCATCCGACCGTGCTCGACTTGCTGGACGAGCCTGACAAGCACGAACTGCACATCGCCGGACGGCTTGACTTCAACACCACCGGCCTGATGCTGATAACCAACGATGGTCAATGGTCGCGACGACTGACTCAGCCACAGACCAAAATGCCCAAGGTGTATTACGTCGAGACCGAGCAACCGATCGACGAGCGCTACGCCGCGAAGTTTGCCGAAGGCCTGTATTTCGCATTCGAGAACATCACCACACAGCCGGCGCAATTGACCTTGTTGGGGCCGCGCAGTGCGCGCCTGAGCATTGTCGAAGGCCGCTATCATCAGGTGAAACGAATGTTCGGCCACTTCGACAACAAAGTGTTGCGCCTGCATCGGGAAAACATCGGCGCGCTGGCGCTGGACCACGACCAGCCCCCCGGCAGCTACCGCGCGCTTAACGTCGGGGAAATCGACCTGTTTTGAACGTCATGGCCGCCTGACAAACGCTGGTCGGATCGGCACAGGCTTTTGATCGACTATCGCCTGTCTGTCACGAAACTTGTGCAACGTCATAGGTACGCATACCTGTCTACGCCAGGAGTGACACCTATGTCGCCAGAAAAAGCAGTGCTCGACATACAAGGACAGTTTCGGGTTTATACCGAACTCTATCGCACCGATACCGCCGCCAAGACCATCATTCTGGTCAACGGCTCATTGGCCACCACCGCTTCATTTACCCAGACCGTCCGCAATCTCTACCCGACCTTCAACGTGGTGCTTTACGACCAGCCCTATTCAGGCAAATCCAAACCGCACAACCTGCATGGCGCGCCACTGACCCGGGAAGAAGAAGGCCAGTTGTTGCTGGAACTGATCGATCACTTCAACGCCGAGCACGTGCTGTCGTTCTCATGGGGCGGAGCGGCCACGCTGGTTGCCTTGGCGCATCGGCCAAAACGCATCGAAAGCGCGGTAAGCAGTTCGTTCTCCCCAGTGATCAACGAGAAGATGCATGACTACCTGTGTCACGGCATCACGCACCTGGGCGCGCATAGCCGTTATGACATGGGCCACTTGATCAACAACACCGTCGGCAAGCATCTGCCTGCGTTGTTCAAGCGCTTCAATTTCCGTCATATCAGCAGCCTGGATGCTCACGAGTATGACCAGATGCATTACCACTTCAGCCAGGTCCTGGAGCTCGACCCGGACAATTACCTGACCGCAGGCAAGAACATCACCGTCCCCGTGCTGTTCATCAACGGAGCCCTGGACGAATACACCTGCGCAAACGACGCCGCCCACTTCTCCAGATACCTGCGCGACTGCCGCTTCAGCACCATCGACGCTACCGGCCACTTCCTGGACATGGAACACAAGGCCGCCTGCCGTGACTCGAAACAGGTGCTGATGAATTTTCTGCAACCGGCACAGACGCCACGCAACGCCCATAACCGCGCTCAGGACTACCCGTCCCTGACCTTCTGAAAACCGCACACGAAGCCACCGTCAGCTGCGCAGCAGTATCATCTGGCGGTTGGTTTTCGGGGTGAGTATCAGGAGGCAAAGCGCTGCGCAGTGAAATTAGCGCTTCAAATCAGGGCAGGGTTCTGGTACAAAGTCAGCCGCTCAGAGCAGCTATCAGAGCGGGTATAGTTTAGTGGTAAAACGAAAGCTTCCCAAGCTTTAGTTGAGGGTTCGATTCCCTCTACCCGCTCCATTTCAGTCTTTCACAAAATCTGCTCTGCACTCCTGAAATTCCTCCCCCTTGCCGTTCAAAACTCCCCCTCTCCCCCTCTCCCCGCCTCCACTCTCAGATAGCAAAACCCAGAAACACGTCAATGCAACTCAAACATCGAAGTCATTGCAGTAGACCGGCACTGGCCTTCCCCACCCCCGCCTCTCCCGGCACCCGCGCCTTGGCTTCTTGCGCCGAAACCGGCACCACCAGGTACTGCAGATACTCGCGGAACGCCTGCAAGGCAGAAGCGTCCTGCGGGCGATAGTCGTCGCCGCTATCCTGTTGCCGATTCGCCACACAAGGCCTGCCGATCACGCTCATGCACTCGTTGTTTGCAGCCGCTGAAATCGGATCGAACAAGGCGAATGCCGTACCTGGCTGATCCGTATCGTTGAACAGTGGGTGGGCTACGTTCTCGAAGTCGTTCCCTTCAACCAGCAACTGTGAAGATGAGGTCCGCGACATGATTGCGCCTTGGTAGGTCATACGCTGAAAGACGTTGTTGACCAGTTGGGCACGAACCAGCGCATTGTTCATACCGCCTGAATGCGGTGCTCTGCCGGAGGTATCGTGTACGTAGTTTCTCGACAGCGTCAGCGTGTCCTGACTGCCGAGGAACAGCCATACCCAGTAATGATGGCCATCGCAGGTAGACGAGTAAGGCGTTCGGCCGTCGAACTCATTGCTGGAAATGGTGATGTGTGACGCAGAGCCCCAGCCCGTAACAATCATCTGTCTACCGATCCGCGCGAAGGTATTGTGATCGATCCAGACGCCATCAGCCTTGTTCAGGGTCAGCGCATCGCCGCCCCATACGACACGTGGATTGATATCCGAAAGCGTCAGGTTGCGAACGATCACGTTATGCGCGCCGTCGCCAATGAACAGCCCAGCGCCCTGAATGCCTGCCTTGTCGCCAAGCCCGATCAATGTCTTGTTCGAGCCGACTTTCAGTGGTTTCAGCCCCGCGTTATCGTAGGTCACCATAACGGGCGGCCTTGATTGGCAGAAGTTGTTCGCACCATTCAGTGCAAGCTGCTCACCCCCCTGCGGGCAAGGTTTCACGACGCAGCCAGGCTCAGTGGTTGTTGTATTGCCGTTGGCAATCACGCTCGTGCGGAAGTCGAACGTGCGGTCCAGTACAATCACTCGCGGTGTGTCATCGGTGCAGACCCCGTGTGAGTCATGAGACGAGCAGAGCGCTGATCGAAGTTCATCCAGCGTGGAGGGATGCACGGCAGCAGCGGAGCCTCCGTCGGTCACGCCCTTGGCAAAGCCATCAGGTATGTCTGCTGCGCGCAAGCATTGCGCTCCTGACAGGAGCAGAACCAGAGTGGCAGCGATCTTCAGATAGCCGCTTTGCAAAAGAGAACGCAGGGGCGTCATCGGTTGAGCTTCCCGTCATGCTCGCGGGAATCGCGAGGACAATCTGAATGCTAAACGGACTTCGGCCTGGCCTGCTCCGCTTCCATGGTGCTGGTCAGCCGCCGTTCAGGCACCCTCGCTCACGAAAACCTCTCGCTCCATCCTGACGCTGTCAATCCCGCGCCCATGCCCGTCGACATCGACCGAGACAACAGCAAAGCCCAGGTTCGAGTAGAACCCCTGAACATGCTGACTGGTATCGATAAAGGCTCGGGTGACGCCCGGTAAAGACCGCATGCGCTGCAGCCGGGCCTCGGTCAGAAATCGGCCAAGGCCGCTGCCGTGGCGATCGCTGATGACCATGCCCCAGGTCAGCTCTGCCACTTCCGGGTCTGATAACACCAGATAGCCACCACAGGCAACAACCTCGCCGTCACGCTCGGCGACAAAGTACTGGCCCAGCGGAGCCATCAGAAAACTGGCAAATTGCTTGCGCTCCACTGGATCAAAGTAGCGTGGGACGTTGGTGTCGAAGATATCCAGACAACGCTCACGATCTGCGAGGGTGTAGGGCCGAAGCATGTCCATTGCGAGCCTTTTTGCAGAAAGAATTAAAGTGCCTGGCGAAATATATCCTGAATCTGCTCAAGATCGGCAGGACGCGGATTGGTCAGGCCACAGGCATCTTTCAGGGCATTGGTGGCCAGCATCGGGAAGTCTTCTTCCTTGACGCCCAGCGTAGCAAGGCCTGCCGGGATTTCCACGGCAGCTGACAATGCACGAATGGCGTCGATGGCCGCCTGGGCGCCTTCTTCCGGAGAGAGCCCACGGATATTGCTGCCCATGGCGTGTGCAACGTCGGTCAGGCGTGCAGCGCTGACGCTGGGCGTTGAAGCGCTGCACATGTGGCAGCAGTACCGCGTTGCACACACCGTGAGGCAAATCATAAAAGCCGCCCAGCTGGTGCGCCATGGCATGCACGTAGCCCAGTGAGGCGTTATTGAACGCCATGCCGGCCAGGAACTGGGCATAGGCCATGTTCTCGCGAGCAGTGATGTTTGCCCCGTTGTTGAATGCGTCGCGCAAATTGTTGGCGATCAGCGCCATGGCCTGCAACGCGCAGGCATCAGTGATCGGGTTGGCAGCCGTGGAGACATAGGCTTCGATTGCGTGAGTCAAAGCATCCATACCGGTGGCGGCGGTCAGCGATTTGGGCATGGCGACCATCATGTCGGGGTCATTCACCGACAGCAGCGGCGTGACGTTGCGGTCGATGATCGCCATTTTTACGTGCCGGGCTTCGTCGGTGATGATGCAGAAGCGGGTCATTTCACTTGCGGTTCCGGCGGTGGTATTGATGGCAATCAGTGGCAACTGCGGTTTTGCCGAACGGTCGACGCCTTCATAGTCGCTGATATGCCCTCCATTGCTCGCGCACAGGGCAATGCCTTTTGCGCAGTCGTGGGGCGAGCCGCCGCCCAGCGAGATGACGAAATCGCACTGGCGCTCCTGCAACAAGGCAAGGCCGTTCTCGACATTGGCGATGGTCGGGTTGGGGCGGGCACCGTCGTACACGACCGAGTCGATGCCCTGCTCCACCAGCAGCCCGGCGACCTGACTGGCCACTCCTGCCTTGGCGAGGCCCACATCCGTGACGATCAGGGCCTTGCGAAATCCGTAGTTGCGTATGGCGAGCATGGCTTCATCAATGCAGCCAGTGCCGATGATGTTCACAGCGGGGATGAAAAAAGTGCTGATCATGACGGACCCTCGTGGGATGCCTGGAGATAGCTCAAGCATCCGCCTTGCGCGAGGTACAACCATTGACCTGGAGCAACGAAGCAGCCCACTGGCAGACCGTTGGTCGAAGACTCTTCGGTCTGCTGGCGCAGAGTGGCTGTTTCAGCCGATGAAACCGTCCGCCTCAAGGAGCGTTTCAAGGCACTGCTCGCTGATGCCATAGAACGTCTTGAGCTCCTGAATGCGTGCCAGCAACTGGGCCGGATCGACCGGCTCGGCACGCTTGACCGCGAGGATCATCTTGTTCTTGTTGGTGTGCTCCAGCGAGATGAACTCGAAGACTTTGGTTTCGTAACCGCATGCCTCCAGCAACAGCGCGCGCAGGCTGTCGGTGACCATCTCTGCCTGCTGTCCCATGTGCAGACCGTATTGCAGCATCGGTTTCAACAAGGCAGGACTCTGGATCTGCAGACGAATCTGTTTGTGGCAGCACGGCGAGCACATGATGATCGAGGCACCGGAACGAATGCCCATAT
This sequence comes from Pseudomonas sp. ICMP 10191, assembly GCF_001467335.1. Classification (NCBI taxonomy): domain Bacteria; kingdom Pseudomonadati; phylum Pseudomonadota; class Gammaproteobacteria; order Pseudomonadales; family Pseudomonadaceae; genus Pseudomonas; species Pseudomonas sp. ICMP 10191. Next base: position 84,464 of record NZ_LKGW01000108.1, on the reverse strand, counting down.
GAATGGCGTAATCGGTCGCGATGTCACAGGCGTGCAGCGCGATCATCACATCCAGCGCGCTGGGCGCGACAGTACGCACATCACCGTGCTGGAACGTCAGGCCGGGATGTTCAAGGCCCGCCGCAGCGTTGTTGCACAAGGTAACCATGTCCTCACGTAACTCGACGCCGGTCACTTGCCCTTGCGCCTGCAAGGTATTGCACAGGTAATCGTGAATGGCGAAGGTCAGGTAGCCCTTGCCTGAGCCAAAGTCCGCGACCTTGATCGGCTGATCGAGCTTGAGTGGCGATGAGCTCAAGGCATGGGAAAACACTTCGATGAACTTGTTGATCTGCTTCCACTTGCGCGACATGGCCGGGATCAGCTCATGCTGGCGATTGGTCACACCCAAGTCGGTCAGGAACGGCCGGGTCAGTTCCAGGTAGCGCTTCTTCTCGCGGTCATGTCCGGCTGAAGGGGCCTGACGCTCCTGCTGCGCCTTGCTTTTGAACAGCGTGGTCTTGCCCTTCTTGCTGTATTCCAGCTGCACCTCGTCGGTCAGCGACAACAGGTGCGCGTTCTTGAACGATTCAGGGATCAGGCTGGCAATAACAGCTACTGCTTCAGCAAGCGAAAAATTCTTGGTGATGTCACGAGTCTTGTAGCGATACACGAAGCTCAGGCACGGTTGTTCCTTGACGGTCAGCGGCTTGATGATAACGCGCTGCAGATCGGCCTCGCTGCCCACGTATTTGGCCAGGACCAGCTTGATCAACGAGTTCTGCGACAGACTGGTCTCCAGCAGGCCAAGGAACTGCGCGCGATGATCAGTCGCAGCGATGGGTGACGTGGAGGTAATGACTGACATTGAAAATGTGCCTCAAGCGTCCCGTCCGGGACTCGAAAAATCAGACCGGCATTTTAGGCGCGTCAGCGCGTCATGGGCACCCCTATTTTTCAGGGACTACACACACTGTTCGCGCGGTCGTACACGCCCTGAAGAAACGCACATAAATGGTAAAGTAATCCTTGTCAAAAACGACGCGCCATTACTTGCACGGCATACAAACATCTTTATAGTCGCCTTGGCTGATTACAGACAATCAGAACACACTTCTAGAGTCCTTTGTTCTACTGGAATAACTCGCACAAGGAACGTGCATTATGTTGAGTCAAGCAGCCCTGTTGGAAAACGAAAACATCGCTCGGATTACCTTGAAACCCTTAGAGTATCTGAACGCTGTCTTTGATGATGAAAAAAGTGGTGGCCGAAGCGCCGGCCTTGTTCTAACCAAGGAAGACATTCTTAGCCTGAAGCGTTACGAACGACACGCTCTTAATATCCCCACGTCACTCGCTCGCGTCGAACAGCAATTGGGTTTTACCAAAAGTGGCATTCCCGGGCTTGAGCCTGAAGACATGCTGAAGACCTACAAGGCCATTAACAGTCACGGCAAAAGCTGGTCGGGGATCGAGAATGGCATCAAGCGCACCGGAACCAACATTGACCTGTTTGCCGCACAGTTCTCGGGGCAGGGTCAGCAGATCATCAACTACATTGAAAAGATGGATTTTGCCAGACAGCTGGATCTGACCGTTGCCGATTTATCCATTGAAGAGGTCCGCAACACGCCTCCGGTACCTCTGGGTGAAACTGATCAGAGGGTCTGTGTCACGCTGGCCGAATTTCTGAAGAACACCGCGTCACAAATAAAAAACCATCAGCACGCTGCGCAAACGCTGGCGCAACACATCGAAACGTTCAGCACCGTCCTGAGCGTCCAGCTCATTCCCGGCATCAATGACAAGGTAAAACTGGCAACGCGCTCGGACCTGGACCAGCAAATCAAGGAGCTGGAACAAGATATCGAACAGCTGACGAGAGAAATCGAGCAGAAAAACAAAGAGTATAAAAACACACTGAATAATATTGCCTGGGGTGTTTTCGGCGGCCCCATCGGGGTCGCTATAACCGGAGGTATTTTTGGCGCCAACGCGGAAAAAATCCGAAAGGAAAAAAATCGAATGGTAGCGTCCAAGAGCCAGAAAGTTCAAATACTCAAGGAAAAAATCCCCTTGGCAGCCGCCGTGCGCAGCCTGCAACTGCTGTTTGATGATATGTATATTCGCATGTTGGACGCTCATAAGGGCGCCACTCACCTGAAAGACCTCTGGGCCCTGTTGGCCGCCTACGTAGACAGTTCCGCAAACGAACTGGCGGCGATCAGAGACGATCAGGCACTGCTGATTTTCGCCATGCAGTTTCACGGCGTTGTCATGCCGTGGCTGGAAATAAAAGGCAAAACGACTGAGCTATTGAAGATATTTAATAGTGCGCTGGATCAGTTTAAACGCGAACAGCAACCCGTCATTGTAATAGGACGATAATCATGAGCACTGAAACCCTGGGTGAGCTGTTGATCCTCACCCCGCCTGACACTGAAGTCATGAAAACCGCCCGCCAGAATATTCTTGCGCACGTGACCGCGCTGAAGCTGGACTTTCTGCCGGTCATGAAAGAAAAAATGCGGCCGCTTCAGGACGCCTTGATAAGTGCAGACAAGGTCTATAGCCAGGCACTGGCCACTGTCACCGTACAGCTGAATAACGTATACCTGAAGTCGATCGATCAGAAACAACAACTGATTGAAGCCGACACAAGGCTCAGCGACAAACAGAAACAACAAGCGATCAGCCAGCTGAACGGGCAGCGCATTCGGCAGGTATCGAATCTCACCGCCGTGGTGCGCCGCAGCGCTCAAGCGATTGCCGGACACAGCGATGATATGGCGCAGATCAACCTGACGCTGGAAAATAATCGTTTGCTGGAAACACTCCAGCAACAGATCGACAGCATAACCCAGCGCTCAGCCACGCTGGAAAGCGCAATGGCTTTAATCGCTGCAGACCGACGCCTGCTTGATACAACGATCACGACATTTGAAAAATACAACCTTGCCGATGTGTTCAAGGAAATGCTGCCTACTCCGGAGGAGCTCAAGCTGGTCAACATGACATCGCCGGAACTTGAGTTGGTCAACGCCGGGATTGCCAGACTCGGAAAATTACTCGACAAGGTCAGCAGCGCCTTGAAATACCTTGACCTCATTGAAGAACGCGACCGACTGAGGTCGCGCTATAACGCTCTGCTCGACGATTCCCGCACGGCTGCCCGGGAAGCAAAGGCAATCAAAGAAAAACTCGACGAGTTGACAGCGCTCGCAGGCGTTGCGCAGAGCAAAGCGCTTTGGGTACAAGAGGCGAAAAAGGTTTATCAATCGCTCTACCATTTTCTGGATCAGATAACGTCGCCCGTTGATACTTCGACGCTGATCAGCCAGCAGGTCGAACAACTGCAGACTTACATAAAATCGTTTTACGACGTAAAGCGTATCGTCTGACCCGCACGGGTTTCAAGAAAGGCAGGTGTCGATAAACTCGACACCTGCCTTTTGGCCTTACCCCAGCACCACCAGCCGATTGGGCAGCTCATTCCTGCCGTGAGTCACAGGAACGTGATCGGCAAGCAACTCGCCACAGGCGTGAATACAACCCAGAAATCCCTGCAGAATCTGCCCGTCCCGAACCTGCTGAGTAAACACATCAACCATCGCCTTCCAGGTGTCGTCGTGCAGACGACTGGCGATGCCATGGTCGACCAGAATTTCGACATAACGCTCGGCCTCGCTGACAAACACCAGAATGCCGGTGCCGTCATGGGTCTTGTGCAGGTTCTGTTCGAGGAACTGCCGACGCGCGAGGTTGCCGGCACGCCAGCGTCTGACCGAGACCGGCACCAGCAAGGCGGATACTTTCGGGATGCGGCACGCCAGCGCCACGATAATAAACGTGCTCATCTGCGCCAGCATCAACTCGTCAGCGCTCAGCCATTGAAAGCAGTAATTGACCGTACCCGGCAGCAGCAGGCCGATCAGCCCGGCCCAGATCAGCGGCATGTAGGCGTAGTCGTCGGCACGTGAGGCCAGCACCGTGACCAGCTCGGCGTCAGTGCGCTGTTCGACGCGGTCGATCGCTTCGGCAACCTGCCGCTGCTCGTCTTTGTTCAGTAAAGCCATGGTTCCCTCATTCCCGAATCAATCAACTACCAGTTACCGGAAGCACCGCCACCGCCGAAACGTCCACCACTGCGATCAGCGGCTCTTTCACGTGAGGGGCGGGTGACGCCGCTCCTTCTGACGCTGATGATTACAATCCCCAGAACGATGAGGGTCAACACGATACCGATCAGCCAGACCTGGTCGTCATTGGTCTGCTCGTCATATTCGGACATCTGACCTGTCGGCTCGGGGTAATCGGGGATCTGCCCGCCCAGTGCCGCGATGATCGCACGTGTACCGCGCTCTATACCGACGGCAAACCGGTTGTCGTCAAACTCCGGAGTCATCAGCATGTCGATGATCAGAGAAGCCTGGGCGTCATTGAGACGATCCTTCAGCGCTCCACCGACCTCCATGAACACCTTGCGCTTGTCGCGATAGACCACCAGCAGAACACTGTCATCCTTGCCGTGCAGCCCCAGGCCCCAGGTGTCCCCGAGTCGAGCGCCGAACTCTTCGATGCTCGTGCCCTGCAGATCCGCGAGGGTCACCACCACCACACGCTCCCCGGTCGCCTTTTCGTGGGCGCTTAGAAGTCTCGCCAGACGAACCGTAGTCTGGCTGTCGAGCATTTGTGCGGCATCCACCACACTGCCGGTCATCGGCGGAAAAACCAGTGCTTCTGGCTCTGCCTCGGCACGCAATACCCCTCCCAACAGCATCACCACGTATAACATCCACTGTGAAACAGACTTCAAAATCCAGACCTCCGGTGTTTTTTTGAATCCATTGAAACGACACGCCTTAGCCAAAACACAAGTTCCCCGGCATAATCCACCGCCAACACCTGATGCGGTCACTATTTGATCGACAGGGTCTGTACAAAAATCAATCAAACCGCCATTTTCGTACACACCTTGGGGAGACTTCGTACAGTGAAGCGGATAGCAACTATCCTTGCATCCCGTGCGAACCATAACGCCAAAGGTCCATAACCCAAAAACTGGCTGTCGGACATTAAACGCGAGTTACTGACAAAAGCCTTGAGAAATCATTCATGAATAAGCTGTGTTTATTAGGTTTGCTGGTCGGTATGGCCAGTCAGTCGGTGATGGCCCAGACCGTTTCCGCCACGGACAATACAACGCTTCAAGCCAAGAATGCCTTCATCGGCAAACTCATGAAACAAATGACTCTGGACGAAAAGATCGGTCAGTTACGACTCATCAGTATCAGTTCGGAAATGCCACAGCCGCAAATTCTCAAGGAAATTGCCGCCGGAAGAATCGGCGGAACGTTCAACTCCATTACCCGTTCGGAAAATCGTCCGCTGCAGGAAGCCGCAGTCGCCAAAAGCCGTCTGAAAATTCCGATGTTCTTTGCCTACGACGTGGTTCACGGTCATCGCACGATTTTCCCGATCAGCCTGGGCATGGCCGCCAGCTGGGACATGGACGCCATCGCACTGATGGCCCGGGTCTCGGCCAAAGAAGCCAGTGCCGACAGCATCGACATGACTTTCGCCCCCATGGTGGATATTTCCCGCGACCCTCGCTGGGGCCGCAGCTCCGAGGGCTTCGGTGAAGACACTTACCTGGTGTCACGCATTTCCGACGTGATGGTCAGGTCCTTCCAGGGCAAGAACGTCGCAGCCAATGACAGCATCATGGCTGCCGTCAAACACTTCGCCCTGTATGGCGCAGTAGAAGGCGGACGCGACTACAACACCGTGGACATGAGCATGACGCGCATGTACCAGGACTACCTGCCGCCCTACAAGGCCGGCATCGATGCCGGCGCCGGCGGCATCATGGTCGCACTCAACTCGATCAACGGCGTGCCGTCGACCTCCAACAAATGGCTGATGCAGGACCTGTTGCGCAAGGACTGGGGCTTCAAGGGCGTGACCATCAGCGACCACGGTGCGCTCAAGGAACTGATCGACCACGGCGTGGCCAAGGATTTCCGCGAGGCCGCCAAGCTGGCCATCAAGGCGGGCGTCGACCTGAGCATGAACGACGCGGCCTATGGCGAGCAATTGCCTGGCCTGGTGAAAGACGGCGAAGTTTCCATGAAGGAAATCGACAACGCCGTGCGTGAAGTGCTGGGTGCCAAGTACGACATGGGTCTGTTCGCCTCGCCTTACGGCCGCATCGGCGTCGCTACCGATGATCCTGCCGATACCTATTCCGATGACCGCCTGCACCGTGCCGAAGCTCGCGATGTGGCGCGCAAGACACTGGTACTGCTGAAAAACCAGAACGAGACACTGCCGCTGAAGAAACAAGGCACCATCGCAGTGATTGGCGGACTGGCACAAAGTCACCTCGACATGCTCGGCAGCTGGTCGGCAGCGGGTCGTCCCAACCAGTCGGTGACGGTGTATGAAGGGCTGGCCAACGCGGTCGGCGACAAGGCCAAGCTGGTTTATGCGCGCGGTGCCAACGTCAGTGACAACGAACACGTCCTCAACTACCTGAACTTCATCGAGAAGGAAGTAGAGGTCGATCCGCGCCCGGCGCAGGAAATGATCGACGAAGCGGTCAAGGTCGCCGAGCAGGCCGATGTGATCGTTGCCGTGGTCGGCGAGTCGCGCGGCATGTCGCATGAGTCGGCCAGCCGCAGCAGCCTGGACATTCCGGGCAAACAGCGCGACCTGATCAAGGCGCTCAAGGCCACTGGCAAACCACTGGTGCTGGTGCTGATGAATGGCCGTCCGCTGGTTCTGGTCGACGAACAGGAACAGGCTGACGCCATGCTCGAAACCTGGTTCCCGGGCACCGAAGGCGGCAACGCAGTGGCTGATGTGCTATTCGGCGACTACAACCCGTCGGGCAAGCTGGCCATGTCGTTTCCACGCTCGATCGGTCAACTGCCGGTCTACTATGCGCACCTGAACACCGGCCGTCCGTATCACGAAGGCAAGCCAGGCAACTACACCTCGCACTACTTCGAGGAGCCCAATGGCCCGCTGTTTCCGTTCGGTTATGGCCTGAGCTACACCCAGTTCGACGTCTCGGACATCAAGTTGTCGGACGCCAGCATGACGCGCAAAGGCAAGGTGACTGCCAGCGTGACCGTGAAGAATACCGGCAAGGTGGCCGGTGCAACCGTTGTGCAGTTGTATCTGCATGACGTGGCAGCGTCGATCAGCCGTCCGGTAAAAGAACTGAAGAACTTCGAAAAGGTAATGCTTGAGCCCGGAGAAGAAAAAGTCGTGACCTTCACCCTCAGTGAAGACGATCTGAAGTTCTACAACAGCGAGCTCAAGCACGTGGCGGAACCTGGCGAATTCAAGGTCATGATCGGTCTGGACTCGCAAGCAGTGAAAGAAGCGACCTTCAATCTGTTGTAAACCCTGCGCGTGGCGCGTTCGTGAGCATTCGCTCGGGAACGCGCCGATAGGGTCCGATCAGGCTGCGACATGACGCTCAAGCATCGCTACTGGCGCATTACCCTGTACGTGCTGCTGATCCTGGCCGGTGCGGCCCTGTGCGCCGGGCTCGCGATGCGTCAGGCGCAGCGTCACGCCATGTCGGAAGATGCCGCGCGTGCCGAAGGACAGCTGGCACTGTATGCCAATACCCTGCACACCCTGATCGAGCGCTATCGCGCCCTGCCCTCCGTTCTGGCGCTGGACCCGGAAATTCGTGCCGCGCTGAGCGGCCCGGTGACCGGGGAGGTGCAAAACGCCCTCAACCTCAAGCTGGAAAAGATCAACAGCGCGGCTCATTCGTCGACGCTGGAGTTGCTCGACCGGCAGGGTCTGGCGATTGGCGCGAGCAACTGGCGCACGCCCAATAGCTATGTCGGCCACAACTACGCTTTTCGACCCTACTTCCTGCAAACCCGCGCCAAGGGCACCGGGCGTTTCTATGCGGTCGGTGTGACCACCGGAATTCCAGGGTACTTTCTGTCCAGTGCGGTATTGAACGATACCGGCGGGTTCATGGGGGCGATGGTCGTGAAGCTGGAGTTCCCGAGCCTTGAGCAGGAGTGGGATCAGGGTGAGGACCTGCTGCTGGTCAGCGATGAGAAAGGCATCGTGTTCATCGCCAATCAACCAGGCTGGCGCTATCGCGAGCTGCTGCCAATCTCGGTGGAAGATCGTGCCAGCCTGTTGCGCACCCGCCAGTACGACAAGAAAGTATTGTCACCGCTACGCAGCCGGGTCCTCGACAGCTTCAGCGAAAACAGTCATTTGAGCCGTGTCGAAGGCCCGGACGGCACCACGGATTATCTCTGGCAGTCGCTGCCCCTTGCGGATGAGAACTGGACTCTGCATCTGCTGCGCAAGCCGCCCGCGGCCAGTGAGGACGTTCGCAATGCAGGACTGGCTGCCGCGGGTATCTGGCTGGCGCTGGTATTTCTGAGTCTGTTTCTCTATCAGCGCTGGCGACTGGCGCGACTGAGAGAGCGCAACCGGGATGAACTGGAGCGCCTGGTGCAAGAACGCACGCGTGATCTGCAAACCGCGCAGGACGGTCTGGTGCAGTCGGCCAAACTGGCGGCGCTGGGGCAGATGTCGGCAGCGCTGGCCCACGAAATCAACCAGCCGTTGACCGCCCAGCGCATGCAACTGGCGACCCTGCGGCTGCTGCTCGATCAGGGCCGAATCGATGAAGCGTGCAAAGCATTGGTTCCCGTCGATCAGCAACTGACACGAATGGCCGCCTTGACCAGCCACCTGAAGACCTTCGCACGCAAGAGCCCCAGCGGACTGCGCGAACGGCTGGACCTGGCCACGGTGGTCGATCAGGCCTTGTTGCTGCTCGACCCGCGCCTGCGCGAGGAGCACGTCGACTGCGTTCTGCATGTGTCACGTCCGGCATGGGTGCGCGGCGACGCCATCCGCCTGGAACAGGTACTGATAAACCTGCTGCGCAATGCGCTGGACGCCATGCGCGAGTGCCGCTCCAGGCGCCTTGAAGTGCGTATCGACGCCGTCGACAACCAGTGGCGGCTCAGCGTCAGGGACAACGGAAGCGGGATCGCTGCGAAGGATCTGCCGAGCATTTTCGATCCGTTCTTCACCACCAAACCGGTAGGCGACGGCCTGGGCCTTGGCCTGGCTGTGTCGTACGCCATCATTCATGAACTGGGCGGACAACTGACGGCGCAAAACCATGCGGACGGCGCCGAGTTCTGGTTCAGCTTGCCCAATGACTTTCTGGAGGCCTGACCCGGCATGTTGAATTCGGTCATCGTGGTAGACGACGAGGCGCCCATTCGGCAAGCCGTCGAGCAATGGCTGACGCTGTCGGGGTTCGAGGTGCAGGTCTTCGCCCGCGCCGAAGAGTGCCTGGACCGTATACCGGAGCACTTCCCCGGCGTCGTGCTGACCGATGTGCGCATGCCGGGCATGAGCGGCCTGGAGTTGCTGACCCGGCTGCAAGGCGCAGACCGCGACCTGCCAGTCATCCTCCTGACCGGCCATGGCGACGTGCCGATGGCTGTGGAGGCGATGCGCGAAGGGGCCTATGACTTTCTGGAAAAACCCTTCAGCCCGGAAAACCTGATCAGCAACCTGCGGCGCGCCCTCGAGAAACGCCAACTGGTGCTGGAAAACCGCCGCCTGCATGAGCAGGCCGATGCCAGAACCCGCCTGGACGCCACGTTGCTCGGCGTATCGCCCGGTATGCAGACCCTGCGTCGCCAGGTGCTGGAACTGGCGCAACTGCCGGTCAACGTGATCATCCGCGGGGAGACCGGCAGCGGCAAGGAGCTGGTCGCTCGCTGCCTGCATGATTTTGGGCCGCGCGCCGCCAAACCTTTTGTCGCACTCAACTGCGCGGCCATCCCGGAGCACCTGTTCGAAGCCGAGCTGTTCGGCCACGAGAGCGGCGCCTTCACCGGCGCACAGGGCAAGCGCGTCGGTCGCCTGGAATATGCCCACGGCGGCACGGTGTTCCTTGATGAAATCGAGAGCATGCCGATGGCGCAACAGGTCAAGCTGCTGCGCGTTCTACAGGACAAGCGCCTTGAGCGGCTGGGCTCGAATCAGAGTATCGACGTCGACCTGCGAATCATCGCGGCGACCAAACCTGATCTTCTCGAAGAAGCGCGTGCCGGGCGCTTCCGCGAAGACCTGGCCTACCGCCTCAACGTTGCCGAGCTGCGCCTGCCGCCGCTGCGCGAGCGCCTTGAAGACATCGCGCAACTGTTCAGCCACTTCGCCCGCGCCGCCGCCGAGCGTGTAGGCCGGGAAGCGCCAGCGCTGGATGCCGCACATCTAGGTCAGTTGCTCGGCCATGGCTGGCCAGGCAACGTGCGCGAGCTGGCCAATGCCGCCGAGCGCCAGGCCCTGGGGCTGGAGCAAGCCCTGCCGCAACCTGATACGCAATGGCCGGGGCACTCGCTGGCGGCGCGTCAGGAGGCCTTCGAAGCACAATGCCTGCGCGCCTCGCTGGCCCGTCACAAAGGCGACATCAAGGCGGTGCTCAATGAATTGCAACTGCCTCGAAGGACGCTGAACGAGAAGATGCAGCGCCATGCTCTGGTACGCGAAACGTTCCTCGAATGAGGGCTGCGCATATTCCGTACAGCTTGTTCCGGCGATAACCGAACATTTCCCGCAGCGCCGGGTCTGCATACTGTCACGGCCATGTGCGGTCGTGATGGCTGGATACTGGCAAGGCATAATGACATCATACCCGCCTGGCTATTCAGCTCATTTTGACAGTCCGAAAGATGGGGCATTTTCTACCGTGAATACTCCCCTCGACCTCCCATTGGGAGGCGGCGAAATGGGTCGGTTTATCCGAGAGACGGACTGGTCTACGTCCGCGCTTGGACCGAAGCAAGCATGGCCCGCAGCGCTACTGTCTTCAATGAACCTGATGCTCAGTTGCCCGGATAGCATGTACCTGCTCTGGGGCCCTGACTACATTCTGTTCTTCAATGACGCTTACTCTCAGGTGCTGCCCATTGCGGCACGACAGGCGCAGGGCCAACCCATTGCCTCGGTGTGGGGCGATGCCTGGGACGCCGTGCGGCCACTCGCCGAGCACGCGCTGGCCGGACAAAGCCGCCGATCCGACAATATTCAGCGCACCATCGTCCGTAATGGCAAGCCCGAGCAGACCTGGTGGTCGCTGTCCTATTCTCCACTGTACGGCGATAGCGGCCTGATCGAGGGGGTATTCTGCCGGGTCAACGAAACCACTTCGCAGGTCATGGCTGAAGCCCGTCAGTCGGAGAACGAAGCGTTCACGGACCGTGTGCTGTCGAGCATCAACGACTGCATCAAGGTGCTGGACCTCGACTCGCGCCTGACCTTCATGAGCGAAGGCGGCCAGCGGATCATGGAAGTCAGCGATTTCAACGCGATTCGCGGCTGCCCCTGGCCCGACTTCTGGCAGGACCAGGGCAATCTGGACGCCATCGCTGCGGTCGAAGCGGCCAGATCGGGTCAAAACGCCAGCTTCACCGGCTCGGCGCAGACCATGGCCGGTACCACCAAGTGGTGGCATGTGCAGGTCAGCCCGATTTTCGGCAAGGATGGCAAACCGGAAAAGATTCTGTGTGTTTCCCGAGACATGACCCAGCTCAGAGACGCTGAAGAAGCGTTGCTGTCGCTCAACGAGACACTCGAGCAGCGCGTGATCGAACGCACCCAGGACCGTGATCGTATCTGGCGGCTGTCGACCGACCTGATGCTGGTGGCGCAGTTCGACGGGATCGTCTCGGCGGTCAATCCGGCCTGGAATCAGGCTCTGGGCTGGTCGGAAGAGCAACTGCTCAACAGCCAGTTCCTGGCACTGGTGCACCCTGAAGACGTGGAAAGTACGCTGGCCGCCATGAGCGGGCTGGAGAACGGCCGCACTATTCCTCACTTCAAGAACCGCTATCGCCATCTGGACGGGTCGTACCGGACCATCTCCTGGACTGCCGTGCCGGACAAACAATTCATCCATGCCGTCGGCCGTGACATTCAGGCCGAGGAAGAGGCCAATGAAGCGTTGCGGCTTTCGCAGGACGCCCTGCACCAGGCGCAGAAGCTGGAAGCCATCGGTCAACTGACCGGCGGCGTGGCGCATGATTTCAATAACCTGTTGACGGTGATCCGCTCCTGCAGCGACCTGTTGAAATCGCCTAACCTCGAAGAGTCCCGTCGCGTTAAGTATGTCGAGGCCATTTCCAGCACGGTAGACCGAGCTGCTCGCCTGACCGGACAGTTGCTGGCGTTTGCCCGCCGCCAGGCCTTGCAGCCGGAAGTGTTCGATGTCTGCAAGAGTGTGGCGCGCATTGGCGAGATGATGGACACGCTTACCGGCGCACGTATTCAGGTCAGCATCGACCTGCCTGCCGAGCCGTGCTTCATCTTTGCCGACGGCAGCCAGTTCGACACGGCGCTGGTCAACATGGTGGTCAACGCCCGCGATGCCATGTCCGGCGCGGGTAAGTTGGTCATAAAGGTTGATTGCGCTGCCTGTGCTGCCGACGATCAGCCCGCTTCACTCGGTGAGGGTGATTATGTAAGGGTATCGCTGACCGATACCGGCGCAGGTATCGCCAAGGAGAAGCTGGGGCTGATCTTCGAACCGTTCTATACCACCAAGAGTGTCGGCCAGGGCACGGGGCTGGGGTTGTCGCAGGTATTCGGTTTTGCCAAACAGTCGGGCGGTGAAGTTCTGGTTGAAAGCGAGCTGGGCAAGGGCAGCCGCTTCACGCTGTGCCTGCCCAGCGCACAACGTCACGAAGTGATCCAGGAAGATAATCACCATATCCTCCCCCCATTGCCAGGGATGTGCGTGCTGATGGTCGAGGACAATCAGGACATCGGCACCTATACACGCCCGATGCTTGAGCAATTGGGCTTTCAGGTGCTCTGGGTGAGCAGTGCCGCCGAGGCGCTGAAAGAGCTCTCCGGTAACCCGGAAAACTTTCATGTGGTGTTCTCGGACATCGCCATGCCGGGCATGAGCGGACTGGAGCTGTACGCCGAAATCGAAGCGCGCTATCCGTGGATGCCGGTGGTTCTTACCACCGGGTACAGCACCGAGTTCGCGACGATCGCTCAGGACGAAACACACCGCTTCGACCTGCTGCAGAAACCCTATTCCAAAGATGATCTGGCGGCGATTCTGCACAAGGCCGTGAGTCGTACCGGCGAGCACTGATGGTGTGAATTGGTCTGAATCCATCATGCCAGCGGATTCACTGATGCCTGATACGCATGAGTGAACCCCGGCACTTCCCACGCATAAAACCAAGACAACACCGGTTGCCTTGATTCAGAATCACGCAAAACATCGCAACACTCTTAGAGCAGGGAGCATTTTCGAGATGATCGTTGGTATTGATCTGGGGACTACCAACAGCCTGGTGGCTGTATGGCGCGACGGCAGCAGTGAACTGGTGACCAACGCACTGGGTGAAACTCTCACCCCCAGCGTTGTCGGGCTGGACGATGACGGGCAGATTCTGGTCGGCAAGGCGGCCCGCGAACGACTGCAGACTCACCCGGAAAAAACCACGGCCCTGTTCAAACGCTACATGGGCAGTGCCCAGGAAATTCGACTGGGCTCTGCTACTTACCGCCCGGAAGAGTTGTCCTCGCTGGTCCTCAAAAGCCTGAAAGCCGATGTCGAGCGCGCGTTTGGCGAGCCTGTCACGGAAGCGGTGATCAGCGTTCCGGCCTATTTCAGCGACGCTCAACGTAAAGCCACGCGTATTGCCGGAGAGCTGGCGGGGCTCAAGGTCGAGAAGCTCATCAACGAGCCGACAGCGGCGGCACTCGCGTATGGCCTTCACCAGAAGGAAGGCGAAACTTCGTTTCTGGTCTTCGATCTGGGTGGCGGTACGTTCGACATCTCGATCCTCGAACTCTTCGACGGCGTGATGGAAGTGCGTGCCAGTGCGGGCGACAACTTTCTGGGGGGTGAAGATTTCGACCAGGTCATGGTCGAGCACTTCGTGAACCTGCACCGCGATGAGCCGGACTTCCCGTCAACGGAGCTGATTGCCCCGGCCTTGCGGCGCGAAGCCGAGCGAGTGCGCAGGGCTTTGGGTCAGGACGGAAGTGCCGACTTCGTATTGCGTCACGCCGAGAGGGAATGGCGCAAGACCATTACTCAAGAGCAGATGAGCGATTTTTATGCGCCCCTGCTTAACCGCCTGCGCGCTCCGGCAGAGCGTGCGCTTCGAGACGCGAGGATACGCGTCGCCGATCTGGATGAGATTCTGCTGGTGGGCGGCACAACGCGGATGCCACTGATCCGCAAGCTCGCCGCGAGCCTGTTCGGGCGCTTCCCTTCCATCGCACTCAACCCTGATGAAATCGTCGCACAGGGCGCCGCGGTGCAAGCGGCGCTCAAGCAGCGGGACGCAGCGCTGGAGGAGATCGTCCTCACCGACGTATGCCCTTACACGCTGGGAATCGAGACCATCGCGCAAATTGCCAATCGCTATGAAAGCGGTCATTACCTGCCCATTATCGAACGCAACAGCGTCGTACCGGTCAGCCGGGTAAAAACAGTTCAGACCGTCAGTGATGATCAGGAACACGTCATGGTGCGGATCTTTCAGGGCGAAAGTCGCATGGTCAAGGACAACATTGCGCTGGGTGAGCTCATCATTCCGATCCCCAAAGCCAAGGCCGGCGAAGTAGCGCTGGATGTGCGCTTTACCTATGACAACAACGGCCTGCTGGAGGCCGATGTGATGACACAGCTGACCGGGGAACGTCACAAGCTGGTTATCGAAAACAACCCTGGCGTGATGACGCCTGATGAAATACAGGAACGCCTTCAGGTACTCGAAGCGCTCAAAGTCCATCCACGCGAACAGCAGGCCAACACTCACCTGATCGCCAGACTTGAACGCCTGTACCAGGAATGCCTGGGCAGCGATCGAGAACTTATCGATCACTGGACCAGCCAGTTTCAGCATGTGCTGGAGACACAGGACGAGCGGCAGATCAGCGAAATTCGCAAGCAACTCAAACAGGAAGTCGACACGTTCGAGCAGGGCGCAAGATGATCGACTGTTGGTCCGTACTTGAGCTGAATAACGATGCCGACGAGCGCAGCATCAAACGACAATATGCCCGGTTATTGAAGGTCAACCGTCCTGATGAAGACCCGGCAGCCTTCCAGAATCTGCGTGATGCCTATGAAGAGGCGCTGCAGCTGGCACGATCACGCGCGGACGAAGATGACCCGCCCGTCATGCTGCGCCAGCCTTTGCCTGAGCCCTCGCCTGCCCCCCTCCTGACAACGACTGTTATCGAGCAGCACGATGGCATGGACTGGCTTCAACAGGTCAGGCAGACCACTGCGCAGAATCTGCCCGAGCAACAGCAGATCGCCATGGAGCACGGACAGGCGGAGCGCTTTCAACAACTGTTGCTGCTGGAGTGCCTGAACGACTCGGCGCGCCGTGTCGAGTTGATCAAAGCTGCATTTCAGCATTTGCGCTGGCTGACGGTATGGCAAAGCATTCATATCAGCAGCTACCAGCAGCACGCCTTGGCAGAGGCGATATTGCGCGAGGCGTTCGAAGCGTTCAGCGCACTCATCGAGAACGGGCAGCATGCGCGCTTCATTGAAGAACTTCGGGCGCTGGAACAACAGCCCTGGCTGACAGAACTGGAGCGTCGCGAGCATTTGCAATGCAGGTGCATGGTCTTGCTGATTGCCAGCCATCCTGTGACCTCCGACCTGCTGGAACAGACGCGCGCGGTATTTGGCTGGAACCTGCAGCAAAACCTCCACCCCGGTCCCGAAGACCTCTGGCAGGCGCTGCGCCAGCGATACGAAGAAGTGGAGTATGCCGAGCATCTGCAACGCCTGCTCGATGCCAAACCAAGCACTGCCGAAGGCAAGGCCGCGCACTTGATGTTCAAGCCGCCACGTCTGGCCGCGCGGATCCGTACCGCAGTCAAGCAAGACGCTTCGGTGTGGAACGCCTGCGCGCATATTCAGGAGCAGTTGACCGTTCACTACCCCGACGTCCTCAAGCGCTACCCCGAAGCGGACCTGAGCGCCTGGAAACTCATGCGTGAGCAGAGCGACTTCACGCCGCTCATCTGGGTCTACATAGGCGCGTTTCTGCTGGCGTTGCTGGCACCCCCGCTGGCGCCTGAAGGTGTGGAGTACGATCCGGGAACGCGGGTCCTCGTGCTATTCCTGTCACCGCTCTGGACAACCGTCGGCTTCTTCATCTTCATCTGCGTATGGCGTCCGCTGATGGTTCTGGCAGAGCCAGCCGATGCGTGGCTGAGCAGCAAGTTACTGCCCAAGGTGCTGAGCTGGCCCGGTGCCCAGGCGCTGGTCTTGCGGCATGGCCTCCCCTTTTTGTTTCTGGGCCTTGTCCAGGTGCTCGACGGCCCGCGGACACTTCTGGCTTATCTGGTGCTGGCGGTGCTGTGGGTCGCCCTGTCGCCTTATCGCTACCTGTTTCAAACAGCGCCTATCCGGCAAAGGATTCGGCAGTTTTATGCAAGGCACACGATCATGGTGATCATCGGCACGCTGAGCATCGTCATGGCGGCGCTGTTGCTCTCCTCCAAACTGAGCGCTTGAGCGGTCTTCTGTCGGCAATCGACCAGAACGCCCTGCTGCGAGCGCTCCCATCGGCAAGAATCCGCTTACCTCAACCGGGCAGATAAGCGGATTCTTGCTCATCAAAGATTCCCGACGGCTCTAGAACAAGCCCTCATGGTCTGGCACAGCTCCTGCTATGTAACAGGCAGGGCACCCAATGCCTCCTTCCAAAAATAATGAAAACAAGGAACACCATGGAAACCTCCAATCCCGCCTCCCATGGGTCGGCTGCTACTGCTGCTGGCCAGAAAACCACCTCCAGCCGTCTCAAATCGATTTTCAGTGGCTCGGTCGGCAACATGGTCGAGTGGTACGACTGGTACGTCTACGCCGCCTTCTCGCTGTACTTCGCCAAAGCCTTCTTTCCCAAGGGCGACACCACCGCACAGCTGCTCAACACCGCCGCGATCTTCGCCGTCGGCTTTCTGATGCGGCCCATCGGTGGCTGGCTGATGGGGCTTTACGCCGACTACAAAGGGCGCAAGGCTGCGCTGATGGCCTCGGTGCTGCTAATGTGCTTCGGCTCGCTGATCATTGCCTTGACACCAGGCTATGAAAGCATCGGCGTCGGTGCTCCGATCCTGCTGGTGTTCGCCCGCTTGCTGCAGGGGCTGTCTGTCGGCGGTGAATACGGCACGTCCGCCACCTACCTGAGCGAAATGGCGACCAAGGAACGTCGCGGCTTTTTCTCCAGCTTTCAGTACGTGACGCTGATTTCCGGCCAGCTCATCGCACTGGGCGTGCTGATCGTGCTGCAACAGACGCTGACCACCGAGCAACTGTATGCCTGGGGCTGGCGCATCCCGTTCGTCATCGGTGCCCTGTGCGCAATCGTCGCGCTGTTCCTGCGTCGTGGCATGGAAGAAACCGAATCGTTCACGCGCAAGAAGAAGGAAAAACCCAAGGAAAGCCTGATGCGCACGCTGATGCGTCATCCCAAGGAACTGATGACCGTCGTCGGTCTGACCATGGGCGGGACACTGGCTTTCTACACCTACACCACTTACATGCAGAAGTATCTGGTCAACACCGTCGGCATGAGCATCACCGACTCGACGTCGATATCAGCGGCAACACTGTTTCTGTTCATGCTGTTGCAACCGATCGTCGGCGCGCTGTCCGACAAGGTCGGGCGTCGTCCGATCCTCATTGCGTTCGGCGTGTTGGGAACGCTGTGTACCGTACCGATCCTGACCACGCTGCATACCATTCAGACATGGTGGGGTGCGTTCTTCCTGATCATGGCGGCGCTGATCATCGTCAGCGGTTATACCTCGATCAACGCAGTGGTGAAGGCCGAGCTGTTTCCGACCGAGATCCGCGCGCTGGGCGTCGGCCTGCCTTACGCCCTGACGGTATCGATCTTCGGCGGTACTGCGGAATACATCGCGCTGTGGTTCAAGAGCATCGGTATGGAAACCGGTTACTACTGGTACGTCACTGCCTGTATCGCCTGCTCGCTGCTGGTGTATGTGTTCATGAAAGATACCCGCAAGCACTCGCGCATCGAAACTGACTGATCGGATTGCGACGATTCTCGTGCCCAGGCTCCGCTCTCATCGTGATATATAAATCTCGTAGGAGCGAGCTTGCTCGCGAAGAGGCCGGTACAACCTCCAGAAATAGAGCGTTATGACTGACTCTTCGTGAGCAATGGGGATCGCCGCCCCGTTCACTCCATTTTTCGGGCTTATCGAGACCTGTATATAACGCTGAGGACTCTGCCAAGGCACGAGAGTCATCAAGCTCGCTTACAACGATCAATATCATCGTCCGCATCGATACATCAGCCGCTACAAAACAATCAATTACATCCATGACCTGCAACAAAGTGTTACAGGGCGGTGCATCATTTGGCCAACTTTCAGCAATAACCGCTTGAATTAGCTGTACTTTTAATTTGTCAAGGGCCTTTATTACAAGACTTTTCAAGAATTGCACCACAATAATGCAACCCCGCCTGAAAGGCCCGAAACCAGAGCATTACAGCCAACTATCATTTTCAGCGATGATCGCTAGCAATCCTATTAACTTCTTAATAATCCGCTGGCGCGTAGCATTGCCTCCATACCGGGATGACAACTCACCCGACACTCATTGGAGACATCATCATGAAAACCAACACATTGATCTTTGGCCTGGCTATCTCTGTTCTGGCTTCCAGCGCATTTGCACTTCCAGTCACCCACGTTCAAAGCGACCTGTCCAGCGCCACCCTCGTTGCTGAAGGCGGTACCAAACATACCAACGTCGGCTCGATCCGCGTATCTGCTGACGGCGCCGATCACGTCGGTGCCAATCGTCTGGCCGCTGATGGTGCAGATCGCGTCGGTGCCAACCGTCAGGCTGCCGATGGTGCAGACCACGTCGGTGCCAATCGTCTTGCGGCAGACGGTGCAGATCGCGTAGGCGCCAATCGTCTGGGCTGATCGCTCACGCAACATCCCAAGCCCGGCCAATGTCGGGCTTCTTCATGTCTGGCTCAGAGTGAAACACGCGAACTGCTCTGGCATCCTCTGCAAATGCGCAGCACTATGCTGACATCCATTATTGAGCCCATCAGGAACCGAGCATGTCAGACGCTATTCACTCCTACGAGCCTTCCAAGGGTCACGGCCTGCCGCACGACCCGTTCAACGCGATTGTAGGCCCACGCCCGATTGGCTGGATTTCGTCGCAGGATGCCAACGGCAAACTCAACCTGGCACCTTACAGCTTCTTCAATGCGTTCAACTACGTGCCGCCGATCATCGGGTTCTGCAGCGTGGGTCGCAAGGACAGTCTCAATAATATCGAGCAGACCGGCGAGTTCGTCTGGAACCTGGCGACCCGCTCGCTGGCCGAAGCCATGAACCAGAGCTGCGCACCGGTAGCGCCGGATGTCAGCGAATTCGAGCTGGCAAACCTGACACCACTGGCCTCGCAGATCGTCTCGGTGCCGCGTGTACTCGAAACGCCGGTGTCGTTCGAGTGCAAGGTCACGCAGATCATTCAGTTGCAACGCGCCGACAAGGAACTGGTGCCCAGCTGGTTGATTCTGGGCGAGGTCGTGGCGGTGCACATCGACAAGTCACTGCTCAAGGACGGCGTTTACGACACTGCCGCCGCCGAGCCGATTCTGCGCGGCGGCGGCCCGGCGGATTACTTCCAGCTTGGCCCGGAAGCGCTGTTCAAGATGTTCCGCCCAGGCGCCTGATCAGGCGTCAGCCCAGACCGGTTCGCCCTCTGCATCAATATCGACCAGCCGCTGCAGCTCTTGCACAGCGGCTAGGTCGGCATCATCGGCGGTCTTGAATTTCTGGTCCGGCAGCAGCGCATGGAAGCGCGGTGCGCCGCCGGCACCCAGCGCCTTTACGGCAATCGCCGCGTTATAACCCTGCTCGGACGGCATCACTGCCGAGACCACTTCAAACCCGTTGTATTCCTTGCGTGCCATGTGTCTCAACCCTGCCAATACGTCAAAGCGCGAATTCTAGCGCGTCTTCCGGTTCGTCCGACATGCGGCATCCAGCGATAACGGCAGCCGACGCAAAACCCAACCTTGTCCTACACTCTAATCAGTTCTTTCAAACTGCTCTGTAGCCGAGGTAAGGAGTGCGTCATGAAAGCAATAACAAGAAAATGCATGGTTGTCGCAGGAGCTCTGGCGGTATTGGCCGTCTACACCGCCGGCGCCTATCGTAACGAACTGGCGCGCCAGGCCCCTTATGTCTCCAGCTGTACGTTTGGCCATTGCGTGCCAACCGATGCCACCTTCAGCGCCTTGCGATGAGGCTCGCACAGCGTGAATTGCATCGCCATTCCGCAAAGGCACCTATCGATTAGCAAGCTATCGGATTAGACTGGCCAGACTCTCCTGCCACACTTGCGGCGGGTCAACACTGCCATCAGGTTTTGCCTTGACCAGTCTTACTCATACGCCTCCGGCCATTCGTAGCATCCTGTTTGCGTTGATGATGGCAGTCCTGCTCAGCGCGCTGGACCAAACCATCGTCGCGGTCTCGATGCCTGCCATTTCCGCCCAGTTCAGGGACATCGATCTACTGGCGTGGGTTATTTCCGCCTACATGGTGTCGCTGACCGTGGCTGTGCCGATCTACGGCAAGCTCGGCGATCTTTACGGGCGACGTAAACTGATGCTGTTCGGGCTGGGGATTTTTACCTTGGCTTCGCTGTTCTGTGGCCTGGCGCAAAGCATGGAACAACTGGTGCTGGCGCGCGTCCTTCAGGGTATCGGCGCGGGCGGGATGGTTTCGGTCAGCCAGGCGATCATCGCCGACATCGTTCCACCTCGTGAGCGCGGCCGTTATCAAGGTTACTTCAGCAGCATGTACGCCGTGGCCAGCGTCGCCGGGCCGGTGCTCGGTGGCCTGATGACTGAATACCTGTCCTGGCGCTGGGTGTTTCTGATCAATCTGCCGTTGGGGGCCGCCGCGCTGATCGTCGCGTATCGGACCCTCGTCGGCCTGCCAGTACCGCAACGCAAGCCGATTATCGATTATCTCGGTACCGTGCTGATGATCATCGGCCTGACAGCGCTGCTGCTGGGGATTACCGAGATTGGCCAAGGGCACGGTCTGGGCGATACCGAGGTTCAGTTGTTACTGGGCACCGCCCTGCTGACACTGGCTATTTTCGTCTGGTATGAACGTCGCACGGCCGAACCCTTGCTGCCCATGCATCTGTTCACCAACAAGAGCGCGGTGCTGTGCTGGTGCACCGTGTTCTTCACCAGCTTTCAGGCCATCTCCCTGATTGTCCTGATGCCGCTGCGTTACCAGACCGTCACCGGTGGCGGAGCAGACAGCGCCGCCCTGCACTTGCTTCCGCTGGCGATTGGCATGCCGATGGGTGCCTATTTCGCCGGGCGACGCACCGCGCATACCGGGCGCTACAAGCCGCTTATCCTGACCGGTGCGCTGCTGATGCCGATTGCGATTCTGGGCATGGCCTTCACGCCGCCGCAATCGCTGATAGTGATGAGCCTGTTCATGATTCTCACGGGGGTTGCCACCGGCATGCAGTTCCCCACCTCATTGGTGGGCACTCAGAATTCGGTTCAGCCGCGGGATATGGGCGTGGCCACCAGCACGACCAATCTATTCCGCTCGCTGGGTGGCGCCGTGGGCGTGGCACTGATGTCGGCGCTGCTGCTGGCCATGTTGCAGCACACCGGCGTCGGTCAACTCGGTGCAGGGGCGCTGGGTGGCGAAGGCAGCTCCGGCAACGTCCTGCTCGACAGTCTGAACGCGGCCACCGGACCCGCGCTGGAAACCCTGCGCGCCGAACTGGCACTGACCTTTAGAAACCTGCTGATCACCAGCGCGGCCATTTCGCTGCTCGGCCTTGCGGCAGCCGCAGTGATGCCTAATACGCTATTGCGAGGACGGGACTGATTCGCTTCTCGGGCTCAGGAAAGCATCCCGGCCCAGAACCACTGCGTTTTCTTGCTCTTTATATGGGCAAACGCAGGCATCAGTTCGCCCTCATCGAAGTGCCGACGGGAGCCTGACTGAGCGCTGCTGAACCAGCTGCCTGAGCGAGGGCATACTTGCCCGGCATCGACCGGCGGCAGCGGCTTTTCATCGAATCGCGCATACCACTGCGCAGTGGTTTCATCGGTAAAGCCAATTCCTGGAGCCAGGTAGGGATGAAGATTGCCGGTGTCCTGCAAGCGGATTGGCTTGATCATCCTGTTGACCGTCACATAAGGCTTTGGCGGCGGCAGCCCTCGCCCACCCAGCTCGGGCACCTCACCGGCGCGAATGATCAGGCCGTTGCGGTAGGTGTGGAACACGATCTCGCTGTGTGCACTCATCTCGCCGCGCATTTTGTCGCTGCCTCCCAACTGCCTGACGAACGCATCACCGAGCACGGTGTACCAACTGACACCCTTGATACGGTCCAGCAGGCGCAGGCTTTCAATGTGCGGGCCGGGGTCGACCATCAGCCCGCTGTAATCCTGAGCCAGCCGATATTCCCAAGGCAAATACTGATGACCGTCACACGGCAATACGCAGGCAAGACCACCAAAGCCGTGCTCGGCCTGCAGTTCGCTGCTGAGGTACCTGATCCAGTTCTCGTAATGCTTCAACCCCTCGGGCTCGGTCAGATACGACCAGGGCAAGACCATTTTCAGACACGATCGATCGTTGTCGGCCTGCCCCTCCGAGGTGTTCATCACAAACAGGCTGTAGGTGGCGACTTCAGCCTGAGTCGCACTGGCGATAGACCAGATGAACTGCTCGTCTGGCGGACTCTCGACAATCTGACGCCGGGTCGAGGCAAACCCGGTGCCGCTCAGGCGCCGCATGCGTTTGAACAGTTGCCATTTGAGTTTCGTTTTGAACGCGTCATAGAAGCGCGAAAAACAGGCCTCGACGCGACGCTTCATCTCCACGCTGTGGCCGTTGCGAAAATACAGCGTGGTGATCAACCCCAATCGAATGACCGGTGTGCCCAATACGGAATCCATGGCCACACGCTCGGATTGTTGCGTGATCCTGGCCAATAACCTCACAGCGTCAGTTGCAGTATCCGACATGCTCCGCCCTCCCATTATTCGCGGAAGTCAGGTTTTTGCGCGTGCGTGCATGCCCTTCACAGGTTTTGATCAACCCGGAAATCTCCCCGCTCATGGGGTAGCCGAGGCCCTGCCCGCCCGATTGGACATCAACGTAACTGGCGATGATTTCAGGGCACATAAGCGCAAGATCCGGCAAAAACATGCAACTTTCCTCTCTTCTGTTCTTTCAGGGGGCGAAGAGTGAAGGGAGTTTTCCTGCGGAGCAATACTCGGAATTTACTTTGGGAAATCAGCTACATGTATCAGGAAATGTCCTACCTGCTTCCTACAATATCTTGTCAGATCAACGCTCGCCGATGCTTGCACGGCGAGCGCAATCCATGAATACCGATAAACGATCGGTAAACCCGCTATATAAGAGGCACGAATTGGAGTTAGGCTCTGCACAGAGTCGCTGGCAGGCAGAACCGGCGGGTGCCGCCGGTCGTGTTTAGTCAGACGCCAGTCGTTGAGCGAGTGTCATTAATCAGCAACGTCGGACTGAAGCGCAGCATGTCCAGACACACGTCGACCAATTGCTCGGCCTCTGCGGGCAAAGAGAAGCTGTCCGGGACCAGCAGCCACTGATAGATGATGCCATTGACGTAAGCAAACAGGGCCACTGCAGCCCGGGCCGTGTCCAGCCCTTTGGGCAATTGTCCTTGGCGTACGGCATTGTTCAGCCCCAGGGTGATACGGTCGTGGCACTGTATGGCGTTGTCCTGGCGCTGACGACGAAAATCACACATCTCGTCGGTAAACTCGCACTTGTGAAACAGGATTTCATTGATGCGACGGGTTTTCGGGTCCAGTGCGAGTTCATGAAACAGGTGAATCAACAGATTTCTCATGCAGCCCAGCGGGTCTTCCTCGTCCTCGCTCTGACTGGCCTCCGCCATTTCGTCGAGAGGCTCCTGAAGACTGTCGAGCATGGCCTGCACCAGATCGGCCTTATTATTGAAGTGCCAATAAATGGCGCCTCGCGTCACACCGGCAAGCGTCGCAATATCGGCCAGCGTGGTGCGGGCGACGCCTCGCTCATAAAAAGCCTGCTCGGCAGCCTCCAGGATCTGGCTGCGAGTGATCTGAGCTTCCTCTTTGGTGCGACGAACCATGGCAATAAGACCTCAAAAAATTCACCTCAGGCACGCGTCTTGCGTCATGCCTCGAGATATGGCCGGGCGGCATTTGTCTCGCCTTGTCCCGAATCGGCTCCCGGCTCCCTGAATAGTGGCCGAATGCGCATTGCGGTGTTTACAAACAGCCGCGAATGTAAGTATATTCCTTAGCATGCTACTTATCTAGCCGAAATATTTTTTTACACTTCAACGTACTGTTGAGATAACAGGCTCCTGCCCCGAGGATCTTCATGCAATTCAAGCCAGCTGTTACCGTTCTGGTCACTGCCGTCGCCCTGGCAACCCTGCTCAGTGGCTGTAGCAAGAAGGAACAGGCCGCCCCGCCTGCGCAAACCCCTCAGGTAGGCGTCGTTACCATCAAAGCACAGCCGTATACCCTGACCACCGAGCTGCCAGGCCGGACCACCGCCTTCCGCGTCGCCGAGGTTCGCCCTCAGGTCAACGGCATCATTCTCAAGCGTCTGTTCACCGAAGGTGGCGATGTCAAAGCCGGTCAGCAGCTCTATCAGATCGACCCGGCTGTCTATGAGGCCAACGCCAACAGCGCCAAGGCCACCCTGCAGTCCGCCAAGTCGATGTCCGATCGCTACAAGCAACTGGTCAGCGAGCAAGCGGTAAGCCGTCAGGAATACGACACGGCGCTGGCCTCCACCCAGGAAGCTCAGGCTAGCCTGCAGACCGCCCAGATCAACCTGCGCTACACCAAGGTGCTGGCCCCTATTTCCGGCCGTATCGGTCGCTCTGCGGTGACTGAGGGCGCATTGGTGAGCAGCGCGCAGACCGACGCGATGGCAACCATCCAGCAGCTCGATCCGATCTATGTCGACGTGGTGCAGTCGTCTGCCGACATGCTCAAGCTGCGCAGCGATCTGGACAGCGGCAAGCTGCAGAAAGCCGGCGACAACGCCGCCAAGGTCAAGCTGACACTGGAAGACAACAGCGTCTACGGCCAGGAAGGCAAACTGGAATTCGCCGAAGTGTCGGTTGACCAGACTACCGGCTCCGTGACCCTGCGTGCCGTGTTCCCGAACCCTGAACACCGTCTGCTGCCGGGCATGTTCGTTCACGCCCAATTGCAGGCTGGCGTCAACTCGAAAGCCATTCTGGCACCGCAGCAAGGCGTGACCCGCGACCTGAAAGGCACGCCGACCGCCATGGTCGTCAATCAGGACAACAAGGTTGAAATGCGTACGCTGGTGGCCAATCGCACCGTGGGCAGCGACTGGCTGATCGAAGACGGCCTGAAGGAAGGCGATCGTGTCATCACCGAAGGCTTGCAGTACGTCAAACCAGGCGCCGAAGTGAAAGTCGCCGAAGCGACCAACGTCAAAGGAGCAAACCCGGCACCTGCCCCGGCCACTGATAAAGCCGCAGGCAGCAAAGGGGAGTAACCCATGTCGAAATTTTTTATTGATCGACCCATTTTTGCCTGGGTTATTGCCCTCGTGATCATGCTGGTCGGCGCGCTGTCGATTTCCAGCCTGCCGATCAACCAGTACCCGAGCATCGCACCGCCTGCCATCGGTATCCAGGTCACCTATCCGGGCGCGTCTGCCCAGACGGTGCAGGACACGGTGGTTCAGGTCATCGAGCAACAGCTCAACGGTATCGATAACCTGCGTTATGTCAGCTCGGAAAGTAACTCCGACGGCAGCATGACCATCACGGCGACCTTCAATCAGGGCACCAACCCGGATACGGCGCAGGTGCAGGTACAGAACAAGCTCAACCTCGCCACCCCGCTGCTGCCGCAGGAAGTGCAGCAACAGGGTATCCGCGTCACCAAGGCAGTGAAGAACTTCCTGATGGTGATCGGCCTGGTGTCGGAAGACGGCAGCATGGGCAAGGAAGACCTGGCCAACTACATCGTGTCGAACATGCAGGACCCGATCTCGCGGACCTCCGGTGTGGGTGACTTTCAGGTGTTCGGTTCGCAGTACGCCATGCGTATCTGGCTCGATCCGGCCAAGCTGAACAACTTCCAGCTGACGCCAGTAGACGTGAAAGACGCGATCACCGCGCAGAACGTTCAGGTGTCGTCCGGCCAGTTGGGCGGCCTGCCATCGATCAGCGGCCAGCAGTTGAACGCCACGATCATCGGCAAGACCCGTCTGCAGACCGCCGAGCAGTTCGGCAATATCTTCCTCAAGGTCAACACCGACGGCTCGCAGGTTCGCCTGAAAGACGTCGCCACCGTGGGCCTGGGCGCAGAGAACTACAGCACCGACTCGCAGTTCGACGGCAAACCGGCTTCCGGTCTGGCCATCAAACTCGCCACCGGCGCCAACGCACTGGACACCGCCAAGGCCATCCGCGCGACCGTTTCCTCGCTGGAGCCGTTCTTCCCGCCTGGCATGAAAGTCGTGTACCCGTATGACACCACACCGGTGGTCAGCGAATCGATCAACGGCGTGGTGCACACCCTGATCGAAGCGATCGTGCTGGTGTTCCTGGTGATGTACCTGTTCCTGCAGAACTTCCGCGCAACCATCATCACCACGATGACGGTTCCGGTGGTCTTGCTGGGTACGTTCGGTATCCTCGCCGCCTTCGGCTTCACCATCAACACCCTGACCATGTTCGGTATGGTGCTGGCCATCGGCTTGCTGGTGGACGATGCGATTGTCGTGGTGGAAAACGTCGAGCGGGTCATGGAGGAGGAAAAGCTCTCCCCGCGCGACGCCACGATCAAATCCATGACTCAGATTCAGGGCGCGCTGGTCGGTATTGCCCTGGTGCTCTCGGCGGTTCTGTTGCCAATGGCGTTCTTCGGCGGCTCCACCGGGGTGATCTACAAGCAGTTCTCGATCACCATCGTCTCGGCCATGGCCCTGTCGGTCGTGGTTGCGCTGATCTTCACGCCGGCGCTGTGCGCCACCATGCTCAAGCCCATCGATCACGAGAAGCACGGGCAACCGAAACGTGGTTTCTTCGGCTGGTTCAACCGAACCTTCGACCGCAGCGTTCTGAGTTACGAGCGCGGCGTCGGCAACATGCTCAAGCACAAGTGGCCTGCGTATCTGGGTTACATACTGATCTGTGCGGGCATGGTGTTCATGTTCATGCGTATTCCGGCTGCGTTCCTGCCCGAAGAAGACCAGGGCGTTATCTTCGCCCAGATCCAGACACCGGCCGGCTCCTCGACCGCGCGTACGCAGGAAGTCATCGATCAGATGCGTGAGTACCTGCTGACCAAGGAAAGCGGCGCAGTGAAGTCGGTGTTCTCGGTAAACGGCTTCAACTTCGCGGGCCGCGGTCAAAGCTCGGCGATTGCTTTCGTGATGCTCAAGCCGTGGGAGGAGCGTGATTCCAATAACAGCGTCTTCGAACTGGCCAAACGGGCTCAGGGCTATTTCTTCAGCCTGCGCGACGCGATGGTGTTTGCGGTCGTCCCGCCTTCGGTACTCGAACTGGGTAACGCCACCGGCTTCGACGTTTACTTGCAGGATCAGGGCGGCGTGGGTCACGACAAGCTGATGGAAGCGCGTAACCAGTTCCTCGGCATAGCCGCACAGAGCAAGATTCTGGCGGGCGTACGTCCGAACGGGCTGAACGACGAACCGCAGTACCAACTGATCATCGACGATGAGCGCGCCAGTGCATTGGGCATCACTCTGTCGGACATCAACAACACCCTGTCCATTGCGTTGGGTGGCAGCTACGTCAACGACTTCATCGACCGTGGCCGTGTGAAGAAGGTGTACATCCAGGGCGATGCAGGTGCGCGTATGACACCTGAAGACCTGAAGAAATGGTACGTGCGCAACAGCGCGGGTGAGATGGTGCCGTTCTCGGCCTTCGCCAGCGGCAAATGGTCCTACGGCTCGCCGAAACTGTCACGCTACAACGGCGTGGCGGCAGAGGAAGTGCTCGGTACTCCCGCCCCTGGTTACAGCAGCGGCGAGGCAATGGCCGAAGTCGAGGCGCTGGCCAAGAAGCTGCCACAAGGTATCGGCATTTCGTGGACCGGTCTGTCCTACGAGGAACGCCTGTCCGGATCGCAGGCCCCTGCCCTGTATGCCCTGTCGTTGCTGGTAGTGTTTCTCTGTCTGGCGGCGCTGTATGAAAGCTGGTCGATTCCGATCGCGGTCATCCTCGTGGTGCCACTGGGGGTCATCGGTGCACTGATGGCAACCAGCCTGCGCGGTCTGTCCAACGACGTGTTTTTCCAGGTCGGGCTGCTGGTGACGGTAGGTCTGGCGGCGAAAAACGCCATTCTGATCGTCGAGTTCGCCAAAGAGCTTCACGAACAGGGCAAGAGCCTGGTCGACTCGGCGATCGAGGCCTGCCGCATGCGTCTGCGCCCGATCATCATGACCTCCATGGCCTTCATCCTCGGCGTTGTACCGCTGGCGATTTCCTCGGGCGCAGGTTCGGGCAGTCAGCATTCGATCGGTACAGGCGTAATTGGCGGTATGATCACCGCAGTTATTCTGGCGATCTTCTGGGTGCCCCTGTTCTTCGTAACGGTTTCGGGGCTCTTCAAGAGCAAGCAGAAACATATTTCACACGATGAGGCTGGCCAATGAGCAAGTCATTGATCTCACTTGCAGTTACCGCGTTCATTCTCGGCGGCTGCTCTTTGATCCCCGATTACAAGCAGCCGGAAGCACCGGTCGCCGCACAATATCCGCAAGGGCCGGCGTACTCGCCGGTCGAAGGCGCCAAAATGGCCGCCGCGGAACAAGGCTGGCGGCACTTCTTCAATGACCCGGCGCTGCAACAGCTGATTCAGACTGCACTGCTCAACAACCGTGACCTGCGGGTTGCGGCGCTGAACATCGACGCTTACCGCGCCCAGTACCGTATCCAGCGCTCGGACCTGTTCCCTGCTGTTTCGGCCACCGGCAGCGGTACACGTCAGCGCGTGCCAGCCGACCAGTCGCAAACCGGTCAGTCCGGCATCACCAGCAGCTACTCGGCCAGTCTGGGCGTCAGCTCGTACGAGCTGGACCTCTTCGGCCGGGTCCGCAGCCTCAGCGAGCAGGCGCTGGAGACCTACTTCGCCAGCGAGGAAGCGCGTCGCAGCACCCAGATCAGTCTGGTGGCCAGCGTCGCCAATGCCTACATGACCTGGCAGGCCGACAAGGAACTGCTCAAGCTGACGCAGGACACCCTGAAGACCTACGAAGAAAGCTTCCGTCTGACCTCGCGTGCCAGCGAAGTCGGCGTTTCTTCGGCACTGGACCTGAGCCAGTCGCGCACCGCCGTCGAAAGCGCGCGTGCCAAACTGGCCCAGTACCAGCGCCTGGTTGCCCAGGATCAGAACAGCCTGGTGCTGCTGCTCGGCACCAGCCTGCCTGACAATCTGCCGGCCAGCCACTTGCTCGATTCCGACATGCTGACCGAAATGCCGGCAGGCCTGCCGTCCGACCTGCTGCAGCGTCGTCCGGACATTCTGGAGGCCGAGCACTCGCTCAAGGCGGCCAACGCCAACATCGGCGCGGCACGTGCAGCGTTCTTCCCGAGCATCAGCCTGACGGCCAGTGCCGGGACCAGCAGCAGCGAGCTGTCCGGCCTGTTCAAGGGCGGATCGGGTGCCTGGCTGTTCCAGCCAAGCATCAACATCCCGATCTTCAACGCCGGCAACCTGCGCGCCAGCCTGGACTACTCGAAAATCCAGAAGGAAATCAGCGTCGCCAACTACGAGAAGGCGATTCAGACCGCCTTCCAGGAAGTGTCCGACGGCCTGGCCTCACGCAAGACCTATGACGAGCAGCTCCAGGCGCAACGCGACTTCGTCGCAGCCAACCAGGACTACTACCGTCTGGCCGAGCGTCGCTACCGGATCGGCATCGACAGCAACTTGACCTTCCTCGACGCCCAGCGCTCGCTGTTCAGTGCGCAGCAAACGCTGATCACCGATCGCCTGTCGCAGCTGACCAGCGAGGTCAACCTGTACAAGGCCCTCGGTGGCGGCTGGTATGAAAGAACCGGACAGACCGAAACCATCTCCAAGGAGAAGCCTTCGGTTCAGCTGTTCTGATTGACAGCGGCACACAAAAAAACCACCTGATCAGGTGGTTTTTTTGTGGCCGAAACAAACCCTGCGATCAATGATCCTGATGCAGGTACTTGGGCTCTTTGGGCAAGCGCAGACTGAACAGGAACGCTACCGCCATCATGGCCGTCACGTACCAGTAAAAACTGTTCTCCATCCCGGCACTCTTGAGTTTCAGCGCAACCCACTCAGCCGAGCCACCGAACACCGCGTTGGCCACCGCATACGCCAGCCCCACGCCCAGTGCGCGAACCTGAGGTGGAAACATCTCGGCTTTGACCAGCCCGCTGATCGAGGTGTAGAAGCTGACGATCGCCAGCGCCAGGGTAATCAGCACAAACGCAATGAACGGGTTGGTGGTGGTCTTGAGCGTCATCAGGATCGGCACTGTACACAGCGTACCCAGCGCACCGAACAGAAGCATCGAATTGCGACGGCCGATGCGGTCCGCGAGCATGCCGAAAAACGGTTGCATGCACATGTACAGAAACAGCGCGCCGGTCATGATGTAGCTGGCGGTCTTGGCTTCCATGCCTCCGGTGTTGACCAGGTATTTCTGCATGTAGGTCGTGAAGGTGTAGAAAATCAGCGAGCCACCGGCGGTGTAACCCAGCACTGTGATGAAGGCTGCGGCATGATGCTTGAACAGTGCCGCGATACTGCCGGCGTCCTTGTCCTGCCGGCTTTCGGCTGTGGTGGTTTCGTTGAGGGTGCGACGCAGCAGCAAGGCGATGACCGCTGCGGCAGCACCGATCACGAAGGGGATGCGCCAGCCGTAGTCACGCAACTCTTCGGTGGTCAGGAATTGCTGGAGGATGACCACCGTCAACACCGCCAGCAGTTGCCCGCCGATCAGAGTCACGTACTGAAACGAAGCATAAAAGCCACGCTGGCCACGCAACGCCACTTCACTCATGTAAGTGGCCGTGGTGCCGTACTCGCCACCCACCGACAGGCCTTGCAGCAGGCGCGCCATCAGCAACAAGGCCGGCGCCCAGGCACCAATCGATGCATAGGTCGGCAGGCAGGCAATGATCAATGATCCGGCACACATCATGGTGACCGAAATCAGCATGGAGTTCTTGCGGCCATGTTTGTCTGCGACACGACCAAACAGCCAGCCGCCAATCGGACGCATCAGAAAGCCAGCGGCAAACACACCTGCAGTGTTGAGCAACTGAACGGTCGGATCATCGGAAGGAAAGAAAGCCGGTGCGAAATAAATCGCGCAGAAGGCGTAGATATAAAAGTCGAACCATTCGACCAGGTTGCCGGATGAAGCACCGACAATGGCGAATATTCTTTTGCTTCGCTCCTCGCCGGTGTAATGCGGTGCTTTTGATGTTGTAGTCATTATTTTCCCCAAGCAGAACTGTCCATAAGAAACAATCTGTAACACCGTCTTTAATCGAGCACAATAAGTCAGAGCAATTCAGCCACCAGGAAAAATCGGCAGGGTTGAACATCCAGTGCCCGGACGAACAACAACCCGGATCATCGGCCCGCCTTTTCGTGGAGGCAGACAAACGATCCGGGTTGCTGGACAACAGGTTGAAACGGGAGGGCTTACCGCTCGATGGCCAGCGCCAGCCCCTGCCCGACGCCGACGCACATGGTTGCCAGGCCTCTGCGCCCGCCGGTTTTCTCCAGATGATGCAGCGCCGTCAGCACCAGCCGCGCGCCACTCATGCCCAGCGGATGGCCAAGGGCAATTGCCCCGCCGTTGGGATTGACCTGCGGCGCATCGTCCGCCAGACCCAGTTCGCGCAGCACCGCAATACCCTGGCTGGCAAATGCTTCATTGAGTTCGATGACATCGAAATCGGTCACCGCCAAGCCCAGCCGCTCGACCAGTTTACGCACCGCTGGCACCGGGCCAATGCCCATCACCCGTGGTGCAACCGCCGCGCTGGCCATGCCAAGTACGCGGGCACGGGGTGTCAGGCCATGCTTTTTCACCGCTTCGGCCGACGCTAGAATCAGCGCCGCAGCACCGTCGTTGACCCCGGACGCATTACCGGCAGTCACTGTGCGGTCCGGGCCGTTGACCGGCTTGAGTTTGCTCAGGGTTTCCAGACTGGTATCGCCACGCGGATGCTCATCCTTGTCGACAATGGTTTCGCCCTTTTTGTGCGCGACCCGCACCGGCACGATCTCTTCCTCGAAAAAGCCCGCAGCCTGGGCAACGGCAGTGCGTTGCTGGCTGCGCAGGGCGAAAGCGTCCTGATCGGCTCGAGAAATCCTGAAGTCGGTTGCAACGTTGTCGCCTGTCTCCGGCATTGAGTCCACGCCGTACTGCGCTTTCATCGCCGGATTGATAAAGCGCCAACCGATAGTGGTGTCTTCCAGCTTCATGTTGCGCGAAAACGCGGCATCGGCCTTGCCCATCACGAAGGGCGCACGAGACATCGACTCGACGCCTCCGGCGATTGCCAGCTCGATTTCACCTGACGCGATGGCCCGGAAAGCGGTGCCGATGGCGTCCATTCCGGAAGCACACAGGCGATTGAGGGTGACGCCCGGTACGCTTTCCGGCAGCCCGGCCAACAGAGCAGCCATGCGCGCAACGTTGCGGTTGTCCTCACCGGCCTGGTTGGCACAGCCGAAGAACACTTCGTCGATTTCTTCCCAGTTGACCGAAGGATTGCGCTCCATCAGCGCCTTGATCGGCACCGCGGCCAGGTCGTCTGCACGCACTGAAGACAACCCGCCACCAAACCGACCGATGGGCGTACGAATCGCATCGCAAATGAATACTTCACGCATCACGCTTCTCCCGCAACCTGACCGTGAGCCGCAGCGGTTCGTGCTTCCAGATCACGCAGCGCCGTCAGTTCGACGTCAGTAGGCTCTTCGGACACAACAACGGTGTCGGCAAAGCGGATCGCCCAGCCGGT
Organism: Pseudomonas sp. ICMP 10191; assembly: GCF_001467335.1. Taxonomy (NCBI): domain Bacteria; kingdom Pseudomonadati; phylum Pseudomonadota; class Gammaproteobacteria; order Pseudomonadales; family Pseudomonadaceae; genus Pseudomonas; species Pseudomonas sp. ICMP 10191. The sequence continues at coordinate 51,277 of NZ_LKGW01000108.1, read as the reverse complement.
TGCGGCAATAACCTGCTCGCGGGTCACGCCAGGGTGCAGCGTTGTCACGACGAACTCATGGGTGCCGGCTTCCGGCTCCATGATGCACAGGTCGGTGATAATGCCCACCGGGCCAGCACCGGGCAGACCCAGACGCTTGCGCGAATCGCCGCCTTCGCCATGGCCAACCGAGGTGATGAAGTCCAGCTTGTCGACGAACGAACGCGCCGACTGCTTGAGAATGATCAGCACTGACTTGGCCGACCCGGCGATCTCCGGCGCACCACCGGCTCCCGGCAGACGCACTTTTGGATGATGGTAATCGCCGACCACGGTGGTGTTGATGTTGCCGAAACGGTCGACCTGCGCCGCGCCGAGAAAGCCGACATCGACACGGCCGCCCTGCAGCCAGTAACGAAAGATTTCGCTGGTGGATACCACTGTGTCTGCGGTTTCAGCCAACTCGCCATCACCGATAGACAGCGGCAACACCGTGGGCTTGGCGCCGATCGGACCCGACTCGTATATCAGTACCACGTCGGGCGCAGAGGTCAGACGTGCCAGATTCGCCGCCTTCGAAGGCAGGCCGATGCCGACGAAGCACACAGAACCATTACGCAAGCGACGGGCTGCGGCAACGGTCATCATTTCACTGGTGGAGTAAGTCATTATTTGGCCTCCGAAGCGTGAGCCAGCTTGCTCTGGAATTCACTGAAGTCTGCGGTGCCGTGGATGTATTCATCGATCCACGCCGTGAACGTCTCCCGGTCTCGGGCGATCGGGTCCCAGGCCTGATAGAACGGATTGTCACGCTCGTAGTAACCGTGCGCATAAGACGGGTGAGCGCCACCTGGCACCAGGCACACCGCACTCAGCGCCCAGGTTGGCAGCACGCAGGAATTCATCGGTGCCTTGAGGTCATCGACGATTTCCTCCACCGTCACAATGCAACGCTTCGCAGCCAGCGCGGCTTCTTTCTGCGCACCGAGAATGCCCCACAACAGCACGTTACCCTTGCGGTCGGCTTTCTGCGCATGAATCACGGTGACGTCGGGACGTACCGAAGGCACCGCTGCCAATACTTCGCCGGTGAACGGGCAGGTGACCGTCTTGATCAGCGGGTTGACCTTGGGCAGGTCGGACCCGGCATAAGCGCGCAGCACCGCAAACGGCAGACCGGATGCGCCAGCGACATAGGCGTTGGCGAGGTCGGCGTGGCTGTGCTCTTCAATTTCCATTTCACGCGGCCACTGTTTTTCAACGGCGTCGCGCAAACGGTGCAAGGAGCCAACCCCAGGGTTGCCGCCCCACGAAAAAATCAGCCGCTTCGCACAACCGGCGCCGATCAACTGGTCGTAGATCAGGTCAGGCGTCATGCGCACCAGGGTCAGGTCTTTTTTACCCTGACGGATGATTTCATGGCCGGCGGCCGTGGGGATCAGATGAGTGAAGCCTTCCAGCGCAACGGTGTCGCCATCGTTGACCAGTTGCTTCACCGCATCGCGTAGAGAAAGAATGTCTGCCATGAGGTGCTCCGAACCCAACATCACGTTCAATGATCAGCGCGAAGACCTGCGCCGGAATGAAAATGAGGTTATGCCTGAGCACGAGGGCAAACAATCCGATAATCGACTAAACGTTCGGTAATCGAACGAATTCAGTCAGTCGAAAACACGGCCACGTCAGGTAAACAGTTGCGTGCTCAGGTCACGACTGGCATCGAGCATGATCGGCAAAAAGCGCTGCTCCAGCTCGCTGCGTGCCACACGCCCGGCACTGGTGCTGACATTCAGCGCGGCCAGCACTTGGCCCGACGCATCATAGACCGGCACGGCAATCGAACGCAGCCCCTGCTCCAGTTCCTGATCGACAATGCACCAGCCCTGCTGCCGAACCAGTTGCAGACATTCGAGCAAGGCTTCCGGCGTGCGAATGGTGCGGCTGGTCTTGGGCTGCAGATCCACATGGTCAAGGTATTCATGCAACGACACGTCATCGAGTGCGGCCAGCAGAATGCGGCCCATGGACGTGCAGTACGCGGGAAGACGGCCGCCCACTGAGAGGTCGACCGAGATCAGCCGCTGCGTCGTGGCAGAGCGCGCTATATAAAGAATGTCGTCGCCTTCCAGCGTGGCCATGTTGCACGCCTCATGCAACTGGTCACTCATACGGTCCAGATAAGGCTGCGAAGACGTTGCCAGTGGCGTCGATGACAAATAGGCGTGGCCCAGGGTCAGCACCTTGGGCAGTAGCGAGTAGGTACGGCCGTCAGTGGTCGCATAACCGAGCTTGATCAGCGTGTGAAGGCAACGGCGAACTGCCGCGCGGGGGATTTCCGTGCGATGGCTGATCTGCGCAATGGTCAGGTGCCGCTTGCGCTCTTGAAAGGCGTGAATCACGGCCAGCCCACGCGCCAGCGACGTCATGAAATCCGGGTCACCGGTCAGCGCCTGAATGCGCTTTGCGGGCGATGCCACGATGGGCGGTGCCAATGAGGCAAAAGATTTACGCAGTTCGTCGTTCATTGACACACCTTATGTAACTGCCTTGAAGCCCTGTAAACCGCAGGTTTCAGCTCTTTTTAGAGAAGCGAAACCCGCACCCACTTGTGCGATTATCGAACAGGTGGCCGATAATCGCAATTGACCCCATGTAAATATACTTATACCTTTACCTCTGCCATGAAGTGACTTCTTGGAAATACTGGTCAGGTACCCACTGAGAAGTCCAAGGCAGCGGCCTTGCTTATCAAGCAAGGCCGTTTTCATTATTCAGGCACCTTCCGCGCGACCGACGCTTGCGACCCTCTCCTCGTCATCCCGTTCCCGGTCTGTGCCCGCCGCGTAACTCCACACATCCTGCATATAAAAGGCGTTGAATTTATTCGCCAACATTTTGTCGTCGAAAGTGAAAACTGTTTTATAAAACTTATGTCATATAAACGGCTCACTGAAACTTCGGAACAATCGTACAAAAAAACCAGACCTGTGAACTCATTCAACCTCTGTTGTTGACGTAGCAGAAGTTCTTGGAGATAGTATCCGTCAGTTGGTCGGCTCTACACTCGCAACGATTGATCCGTTCACCCGATTCACGCCTCGACTGTCCTGTCGGCGCGTTGTCGCGGTGCACCCTCGCAGCGAGACCTTAAGCAGGCCTGCCAGCGCAAGCCCTGCGCTTGAAATCAAACGAGTGTCGCTACGACAGGTGTTTTTCTCTGGTGCACGTAGCCGCAGACAACAACAGGCATGTCCGGTAAACCTTTCGCGCAATTGTCCGAACAGGTCGCTGACTGTATTGGGTATACAGCCAGACTGGAGTGAACATACTTGCAATGTTTTGCGTCATCGCCAGAGCCCATTCGACTCAAACAGGTATTAAAGTGACTAAAGATGAACTGCGCGCGGAACTTGAGCGCCAGGAGCAACGCTACAAGGATGTCTACGGCGGTGAAATCACCACCTACGCCGCGCAACCGGAACCGGAACGCAAGCCCTGGCGCAAAAGAGCCAGCCTGCTGGACCAGGCGTTCAAGCAAGAACTGCAAAAAATGGAAGAAGGCCTGAAAGAAGAGCCGTGACAGCGCGGGTCTGATGACCCTGCCCGATTCGCCTCTCACTTCCAGCACTCTGAATTACATGCCTTACTGCCTCATTGAGCATTCAACGGGGCGGCGCTCATGCGTCTTTTTTTTGGTTTGAGGCGACACCTGGCGGTGACGACAAGTCGTTCGGTATTTTTTCTGTCATAATCGCGCCCCCTTCAGACCCGGTCAGAAAACCTACATGATCGATTTATTCAGCGGGCTTGATGCCTGGGTGCTTGTGAGCCTGTTGCTCGCCCTGGCTTTCGTCCTCACCTTCGAGTTCATCAACGGCTTTCATGACACCGCCAACGCGGTGGCGACAGTCATTTACACCAAAGCGATGCCGCCTCATCTGGCCGTGTTCTTTTCCGGTGTATTCAACTTTCTCGGCGTGTTGCTGGGCGGCGTAGGCGTTGCCTATGCCATCGTCCATCTGCTGCCGGTCGAGCTGCTCATCAACGTCAACACCGGACATGGCCTGGCCATGGTGTTCTCGCTGCTGGCGGCGGCGATTACCTGGAACCTCGGTACCTGGTACTTCGGTATTCCGGCCTCCAGTTCGCATACGCTGATCGGCTCGATACTCGGTGTGGGTCTGGCCAATGCGCTGCTCAACGATATCCCGTTGGCCGATGGCGTGAACTGGCAAAAAGCGATCGATATCGGTGCTTCGCTGGTGTTCTCGCCGCTGGCCGGCTTTATCGTTGCGGGTCTGGTGCTGGTTGCCCTGAAATGGTGGCGCCCGCTGTCGAAGATGCACAAGACCCCCGACCAGCGCCGCAAGCTGGATGACAAGAAGCACCCGCCGTTCTGGAACCGTCTGGTGCTGGTCATTTCCGCCATGGCGGTCAGCTTCGTACACGGTTCGAATGACGGCCAGAAAGGCATTGGCCTGATCATGCTGGTGCTGATCGGTATCGTGCCCAGCCAGTTCGTGCTTGACCTCACCAGCACCACCTATCAGATCGAACGCACCCGCGATGCGACCCAGCACCTGAGCCAGTTCTATCAGCGCAACAGCAGCACGCTGGGTGAATATCTGGCGATGGGTAAAGCTGAAAAAGGCGACCTGCCGTCCAGCTCCGCCTGTAATCCGAAGCAGACCGAACCTACCATCGACGCGCTGCTCGACCGCCTGAAAGGCGTGTCCGACTACCACGCGCTGGCCCCTGAAAGCCGCATCGAAGTACGTCGCTATCTGTTGTGCCTGGACGACACCGCCCGCAAGGTCGGCAAACTTCCGGACCTGTCTGCGCGTGAAAAATCCGACCTGGAGAAACTTCGCAAGGACCTGACCACCACCACCGAATACGCACCGTTCTGGGTGATTCTCGCGGTGGCACTGGCGCTGGGCATCGGCACCATGGTCGGCTGGAAACGCGTGGTCCTGACGATCGGCGAGAAGATCGGCAAGCAGGGCATGACTTACGCACAAGGCATGTCGGCGCAAATCACCACCGCCTGCGCGATCGGTCTGGCCAACGTGTTCAGTCTGCCAGTCTCCACCACGCACATTCTGTCTTCAGGTGTAGCTGGCACCATGGTCGCCAACAAGAGCGGCCTGCAAGGCGGAACCGTGCGCACCATCCTGCTGGCCTGGGTGCTGACCCTGCCGGCGACCGTCGCCTTGTCCGCAGCGCTGTTCTGGCTGGCTTCCAAAGCCCTGGCCTGATCTGAAACCCTTTGGGCGGTGCATGCATGGCGCCGCTCAAGGGTTTGACTCACTTCCCCTCTTGCGTCCCCTCCTCCTCAAGCCCTTCAACAGGCGCTTGCGCTTGCTGCAGCTCGCGCCACAGTGCTGCGGCTCCGTCGAAATCAGTGCCGTTTTCCGCAGTCAGTTCAGCAGGGTCATAGCGGCTCAGGCAGCCTTCGCCAAGCGTTGCCGGAGCGGTGGAAGTGGCTTTGTCGAGAGGATCGGTCATTGGCGGTCACCTTGCGCGTTGCACCATTGCCGACATTGAGTCGGGAGCGCGACGGGCGCGCTCCGGAAAAGATAGATCAGTCGAAGACGACTGTCTTGTTGTCGTGAACCAGAACGCGGTCTTCCAGGTGAGCACGCAGGCCGCGGGCCAGCACCATTTTTTCCACGTCGCGGCCGAAACGCACCATGTTTTCGATGCTGTCACGGTGGCTGACGCGCACGACGTCCTGCTCGATGATCGGACCGGCGTCGAGCTCTTCGGTCACATAGTGACAGGTCGCACCGATCAGTTTGACGCCACGCAACGAGGCCTGGTGATAAGGCTTGGCGCCGACGAACGATGGCAGGAAGCTGTGGTGGATATTGATGACCTGATGGGCATATTCACGGCACAGCTGTGGCGGCAGGATCTGCATGTAACGCGCCAGAACCACGACGTCGGCCTGGTGATGACCGACCAGACGCGATACCTCGGCGAACGCAGGCTCCTTGTCTTTCGGGTCCACCGGAACATGGTAGTAAGGGATGTCATGCCACTCGACCATGCTGCGCAGGTCCTGGTGGTTTGAAATCACACAGGCGATGTCGCAGTCGAGTTCGTCACTGTGCCAACGGTGCAGCAGGTCAGCCAGACAGTGCGATTCACGACTTGCCATGAGCACGACGCGCTTCTTCTGCGCCGAGTCGGTAATGCGCCAGTCCATCGAAAACTCTTCGGCAATCGGCGTGAAGGCTTCACGGAACCCGTCCAGGTCAAAAGGCAGGGTGTCGGCACGAATCTCGTGACGCATGAAAAACCAGCCGCTGAGATTGTCAGAATGATGACTCGCTTCGGTGATCCAGCCGTTATGGGACGCCAGAAAGTTACTGACTTTGGCAACGATGCCTACACGGTCCGGGCAAGCAATCACCAGACGAAAAGTGCGCATTAGGGGAAACTCCAGAACTTCGCAAAGCCGCTATTCTAGCGGCTGCGCAGCAAAACTGCAGTATCTCTGTTGCCTGAATTCGGATGCCGAAAAAGCACACCGCCAAGGCCAAAGATTGCACCTTGCCAGTATGGGTTTTTACGGGGTCCGCCGCTAAACAAAACCTGTAATAAGGAGGGCTTTATAGCGGCGATCTTTTGAAGGACGCACGGCCCACCCCTAGTTCAGAGGTCTGTAGGACGCGTGTATATTGCTAAATAATTCAAATAAAACTTTTATTTAATGTTTACTTGCTCATTTACAGTGACTATTATTGCCGCACTGTATCCCTGCAACCCTCACAACATAAGGTCTCCTCATGTCCCTGATCAACGAATACCGCGCCACAGAAGAAGCCATCAAAGAACTGCAAGCCCGTTTGAAGAACCTGTCGCAAGACGACAAACTGCAAACCGAGCTGGAATTCGAAGGCAAACTGCGCACGCTGATGGGCGAATACCAAAAGTCGCTGCGTGACATCATTGCCCTGCTGGATCCGGATGCCAAGGTAAACAAGGCCCCTCGTGGCGGCGCTGTTAAACCTGCCGGCACCAAACGCGCGCGCAAGGTCAAGCAATACAAGAACCCGCACAACGGTGAAATCATCGAAACCAAAGGTGGCAACCACAAGACGCTGAAAGAGTGGAAAGCCAAGTGGGGCAGCGACGACGTTGAAAGCTGGGCCACTTTGCTGGGCTAAGCTTCACAAGGTCGCGGTTCATCGCGATTGCAAAAACGCCAGCTTGCTGGCGTTTTTTATTGCCCGGTATTTTCTATACGCCCAGACGGTTACTCAGTTCGTTTGCATAATCCTGCCATTGCCGCAACACCTCCAACTGCTCTGGCGCGGCACTAAGGGAGCATTTTATCAATGCGGCCGTAAAGTCATGCAGGGTGTTGGGAGCGCCCCATTCCGGGCTGCGCAATCGCTGCTGACAGAAATCCCGCCAGCGTGTTTGCTCTTCGCCACTCAAGGTGTCAGGAAAGTTACGAGCGCGATACCGGAATAACAATTCAGGCAATCGGGCATCATCAAACGGCCAGGCGTCACGCGCCAATTGTTCGGGTTCGGCCTGCCGAACTTGCTCACACAGTCGACGATCACGGTCCCCCATAAAACCATCATATAACTGCTGTTCGGGATCTTCACTTGCGGCGAAATCGTCCTTGCCGTAAACGGCCGCCAGTTTATCGTGCCAAACTTCGCGGTGTTCACTCAATTGCGTTGCGCGTGCCTGATAGCCGGCCATGTCCAGTTGCAGCCGCTGCTGATCTTCGCTACGCAGCACCCCCAGCGGCGCGATCACCGGGCAGCGGTTTATATGCAATAGTTTGAGCGGCACGGGCAATTCGCCGTCGCCCAGCGCGTCGTGCCGCGTATATAAACGCCGTTTGAGTATTTCAGCGTCCTCGTGCAACAACGGTGAATGATCCAGGTGCAGATCACACACGATCAGCGCATTGCGATTATGCGGGTGCCATGCCAACGGCAGCACCACGCCGAGGTAATTGCGCGCCGCAGAAAAGCGTCCGGAAATATGCACCAGAGGCTGCATCAGGCGAACCTGCTCCTGGACTTTCTGTTTGCTGCGCAATGCAAACAAATAGTCATAAAGCTTCGGCTGCTTTTCACGAATCAAACGGGCCAGAGCAATAGTTGCACGCACATCGGATAACGCGTCGTGCGCCTGTCCATGATCAATACCATTGGCAGCCGTCAGCCGCTCCAGTTTCAGCGTGACCCGACCGTCCTGTTCCGGCCAGACAATGCCATCGGGGCGCAATGCATAGGCAGCCCGGACAACATCGATCAGATCCCAGCGACTGTTGCCCCCCTGCCATTCGCGGGCATAGGGGTCGAAGAAGTTGCGATAAAAACTGTAGCGCGTGACTTCGTCATCAAAACGCAAGGTGTTGTAACCCGCGCCACAGGTACCCGGTGCCGACAGTTCGGCATGTACGCGCGTCATGAAATCGGCCTCGCACAAGCCTTTTTCTGCCAGCGTGGCTGGAGTGATTCCGGTAATCATGCAGGCGGCAGGATGAGGCAGGATGTCATCGCTGAGCTGGCAGTGCAGATTGACCGGAGCCGCGATTTCATTGAGGTCGGTATCCGTGCGAATCCCGGCCATCTGCAGCGCACGATCATTGCGCGGGTTGATACCGGTGGTTTCGTAGTCGTACCAGAAGATGCTGGAAGTCACGGGCTGATCCTGAACAAAAGACCCGCGAAGTGTAGGGCGTGACAGGTGTCATTGGCTAATCGGGTCGTATCCGGCGCACCGGGAAATGTTTTCTTACAGCCCGCGTATTGAATGGTCGGTTGCTTAGCTCCGCTGCGGTAGCTAGCATCAGTTTTCGTTTTCAGGCGCGTCCTTCCGACAATGTCATCCCGTCCCGCTTCGCCAAGGAATGCAGCGCTGCCCACGCCATTGGACACGCGCATTGAAATCGAGACGCCAGAAGGCATCGACATGCTTCTGCGCCCTGCCGGGCTGGTTTCCCGCGCACTGGCGTTCGGCATCGACTTTGCTATTCGCGCAGCCCTCATCGGCGTGTTCTTTGTGCTTCTGCAACTGTTCGACAAGCTCGGCATGGGTCTGGCCGCATTGGTGTTTTTTCTGCTGAACTGGTGGTACATGGTGCTGTTTGAAGTGCTCAACCAGGGACGCACACCCGGAAAGCGCCTGCTCGGGCTGCGGGTGGTGCATGACGACGGCACGCCCATAGACTGGTCTTCGTCGCTGATCCGCAATCTGCTGCGCTTCGTCGACATGCTCCCGCTGGGCTACGGGCTGGGGGCGATCACTTGTCTGAACCATCCGCTATTCAAACGGCTGGGTGATCTCGCCGCCGGAACGCTGGTGATTTACAGCGACCGGCCGGTGGCGCGCCCTACCCTGCCGCAGGCCGAACCGGTCATGGTGCCCTTTGCCCTGCATCTGGATGAACAGCGGGCGGTGCTCGGTCTGGCGGAGCGGCAGGGTGAACTGTCCAGCGCACGAACCCAGGAACTGGCGGCCATCCTTGCCGAACCCTTGCGTATCCCCACCGACACGGCGGTCGCTCATGTCAACGGCATCGCCCGCCACCTGCTGGGGCCGACATGAAGCAGAGCCTGTTTGAAACCCGCCATCAGCAGGAGTGGCAACGCTTTGAGCAGCGCCTGACGGCCCTTGAACAGGGCAAGGGCGATGTCAGCGGCGGCGAGAGCTTTCCCGGCGATTATCGACGCCTCTGCCACCATCTGGCGCTGGCCCAGGAGCGCGGCTACAGCAGCCATCTGGTCGACCCCCTGCACCAATTGGCCATGCGCGGTCACCAGCAACTCTACCGTCACCGCAGCACTGCCGGGGTACGACTGCTGAGCTTCGTTCTGAGCGGCTTTCCGCGACGCGTGCGGGCCGAGTGGCGCTTTGTACTGGTTGCCAGCCTCCTGCTGTTCGGCAGCCTGATCGGCATGGCGTTGCTGGTGTATGGTTTTCCACAACTGATCTACAGCGTCGTCAGCCCCGAACAACTGGCAGACATGCAGAGCATGTATGACCCGTCGGCCAGCCGGGTCGGACAGCCCGTCGAGCGGGGTTCCGATACGGACTGGATGATGTTCGGCTACTACATCATGAACAACATCGGTATCGCCTTCCAGACCTATGCCAGCGGTTTGCTGTTCGGACTGGGCAGCCTGTTCTTCCTGCTCTTCAACGGCTTGATGAACGGCGCAATCGCCGGGCACCTGACAGACATCGGATACGGACAGACCTTCTGGCCCTTCGTCATTGGTCACGGCGCCTTCGAGCTGACGGCCATCGCCCTCGCCGGGGCGGCGGGTCTCAAGCTGGGCTGGGCCTTGCTGGCCCCCGGAAGGCTGACGCGCAGTGCCGCGCTGCGCATCGCCGCGCGGGCAAGTATGCAACTGGTCGGCGGGGTAATCCTGTTTCTGCTGATCGCAGCCTTCATCGAGGCGTACTGGTCATCGATGACCTGGCCCGGACCACTTCTCAAGTACGTGACAGGTACCGTCCTGTGGGTGATGGTGGCCGCGTATCTGACTCTGGCAGGACGTACACCTCATGCGCCTGACTGAGTCGACCGTTGCCATACGCCCGCGCTTGCCCTGGGAAGCCATCGACCTGGGCGTGCTGCTCGCCGGGCGGCACCGCCGCGTGCTGATGAGCAGTTGGGCAATCGTCACCCTGCCCTTTTTCGGCATCCTCAGTGCGTTGCTCTGGGATTACCCCACGGCCGCCATCCTGCTGTTCTGGTGGCTCAAACCTGCGTTCGAACGGTTGCCGCTGCTGATCCTTTCGCAGTCACTGTTCGGTGCCACGCCGACATTGGGACAGGCCCTCAAGGCATGGCCGGCGACCCTGAAGGAGCAACTGCTGCCCAGCCTCCTGTGGCGACGTCTTTCCCTGAGTCGCAGTTTCCAACTGCCGGTGCAGCAACTGGAACATCTGGCAGGTACCGAGCGCGCCCTGCGCATCAGCCTGCTCAGCCAGAAAGACCTGCGTGCCGCACAGCTGCTCACCATCGTTGGCGCACACCTGGAATACGCACTGTGGATAGGCCTGCTGATCCTGCTCTACGCCCTGATACCGCAGCAGATCCAGATCGACTGGCACTGGATAAGTCTGCTCGACGTTGAAAACCAGTGGCTGTGGATCGACCACCTGACCAACCTTTTCTATGCCTTGGCGCTGATCATCTGGGAGCCTGTGTATGTCGCCTGCGGCTTCACCCTGTATTTGAATCGCCGCACGGTTCTTGAAGCCTGGGATATAGAGCTGATCTTCCGGCGCCTGCGACAGCGCCTGATCGGCACGGCCTATGCGGTGTTGATGGGCGTCGGGCTGGTACTTTCTGCAGCGCCAGCACCGGCTTGGGCCGATCAACCCAGCTACAGCTGCCCATTGCCGGAAACCGCTCAGACGGACCCTGACCCGTCCATGGCCGCGCCCGACACACCGCGCCTGACCCGCCAGTCCCTGACCAGCGAAGCGGCACGCAGCCAGATCCAGAACGTTCTGCAACAACCGCCCTTCCGTAATCCAAAGACTGAAACCGGCTGGCGCTTTCCTGAAAAACAGAAAGGCCAGTCTGCGGCTCGGGACACGCGCGACCAGAGCTGGCTGATGACCTGGCTCAATCGGCTTCTGCGCGCAGCGAGCGCCCTGGCCAGCCTGATTGAAGTGCTGCTGTGGGCCGCGATCATCGTGCTTGTGGGGCTGGTGATCTTCCGTTATCGGGACTGGTTCAGGACCTTCGCAGGCCGAGAGGTCAGCAAGGTAAAAATCACCCGCCCGGCGCCGGAGCAACTTTTCGGCCTGCAAGTCAGTGCCGAAAGCCTGCCCGACGATGTTGCCGGCCGGGCCGAACAGCTCTGGAACAGCCAGCCTCGCGAAGCGCTGGGTCTGTTGTATCGCGCCCTGCTCAGCCGCTTGCTGAGCGACTATCGATTGCCATTAAAAAATGCCGATACCGAAAGTCAGGTGCTGGAACGTATCGCCGCGCTCAACCAGCCGCGGCTGAGTGAGTTCAGCCACACGCTGACCCTGCACTGGCAGAACCTCGCCTATGGACATCGCCTGCCACCGGCCCATGCCCGGCAGGAACTCTGCGATGGCTGGCGTCGTCTGTTCAGCCAGGCAGCGCAGCCATGAGCCGCCGCACCGGCCTGCTGATCGGGCTGCTGGCCCTGTTGCTGCTGGCAGGCGGCGCGCTGTTTCTGAGCACTCAGCTCGAGCGCTACGAGAAAACGGTCGATCAGGGCCCCTCGCCACAGGCGAAGGCCAATCCCTGGCTGGCGGCCGAACATTTTCTGCGTGGCCGCTCCATCACGGTCAATACCATCGACACGCTGGCTCAACTTCCCGACCCGACTCAGAGCACCCAGACCCTGTTGCTGCTCGATGACCGGGAAGACATGACCCCGACGCAAACCCAAAAGCTGCTGAACTGGGCCGAGGCAGGCGGGCACCTGCTGTTCGTCGCCGAACAACTTTGGGACGAACAAAAAGGCCGCAGCGGCGATCTGCTGCTGGACAGTCTGCAGATTCATCAGTACCTCACCAAAGACATCAATGCCAAGGAACAGCAGTTGACCGACGCTCAGCCGCCACTGCCCATCCCGCTGATGACGCCCGCCCCCAAACGTAAGAAAATGCCCTGGCCGGAGCTGACCCGCCTGTACCTGGAAAACGAAAGCGCCCCGGCCTACATGAGTTTCGATCCGGCGTTTCACCTCGAAGACCCGGAAGATCACGCTCAATCCTGGGCCAACAGCGCCGATGCCACACACCTGCTGCAAATAAGCCGGGGCAACGGGCTGATCACCGTCGTCACGGACGCCAACCTGTGGAAAACCCGCTCGATCGGCCACTATGACAATGCTTGGCTGCTCTGGTATCTGACGCAGGACAGCCAAGTGACCCTGGTGCTGCAAACCGAACACGACAACCTGCTGAGCCTGTTGCTGAGCAACTATCCTCAGGCGCTGCTGACGCTGGCACTGCTGATCGGCCTGGGTCTTTGGCACATCGGTCTGCGCGAGGGCCCGTTGCGCAGGCCCGCGCCACTTGCACGCCGCCAACTGACCGAGCACCTGCGCGCCAGCGCCGAGTTCCTGCGCAAACATACCGGGCAGCAGGCGCTGATCAAACGCCTGCAACAGGACATCCTGCGTCGCGCCCGCCAACTGCATCCCGGTTTCGAGCGGCTGGTCGTTGCCGAACAATGGCAAGTGCTTGCACGCCTGACCCGTCAGCCCACCAGCGCCATCAGCGACGCACTGCGCCCTCGCCCGCCGCAACGCCTGTCACACAGCGAATTCACCCGCCAGGTAGCCCACCTGCAAACGCTCAGGAATGCCTTGTAACCCGGCACCCGCAGAGGGCCGTTTTTCTGTACATCAATCACCCGGTGTGTGAATGCCAGGCCGACTAGGGATCATTCCAGTGAGCCCTGTCCGATAAACCACGTCCAGCAGCGTATAACGAATAAAGGGGGGCTCTTTCCAGGCAGAAGGAGCTACCCCAGGCATCGGGTCACATGCTTCACCGCCTGATAGGCCGCCAGTCCCCAAGGCCCGAGCTCACGCCCGACACCGCTGCCCTTGTTGCCTCCCCACGACGTTTCGACAAATACCGCCTGGATCGAGTTGATCCACACATGCCCTACGTCAAGCGCATCGGCCACCCGTTCGGCGCGCTCGATATCAGCGCTGGCAACCGTCGCCACCAGCCCAAAGCAGCTGTCATTGGCCAGGTCGACAGCTTCCTGTTCAGTGCTGAAACAGCGGAGGCACAGCACCGGACCAAAGATTTCTTCACTCCACAGGCGACTGCTGACAGGCACGTCGCGGTACAACGTCGGGCTGACGAACCAACCATCACGTGCCAGTGCTGTTCCACCGGTCAGACACTGCATACCCTCCTCCCGGGCAACAGTGAAATACTCACGGACCTTGTGCCACTGCGCCTCACTGCTCAGTGGTCCCATGTCGACGTCTTCAGTCAGCGGATTACCGACCCGCAGCGCTTCGAATGCCTTCTGCAAACGAGGAATCAATGCCTCGGCGATGCCCTCCTGAACCAACAGCCGCGAGGTGGCCGAGCACATTTGCCCGGCGTTCCAGCAGATGCCTGCGACGATCCATTCCACCGCCTGATCCGGATCGCAATCGTCGAATACGATAATCGCGGATTTACCGCCCAGCTCCAGCGTCACCGGCCGACAATACGCCGCTGCGCTGTGCATGACCTGGCGGCCCACACCGTTGCTGCCGGTGAACGACAGCTTGTCCAGACCGGGATGGTTGCTCAACGCTGCGCCGGTATCAGCCCTGCCGCTGACGATATTCAGCACTCCGGCGGGCAAGCCGAGCGCGTCGGCAATTTCGCCGTAAACCTGCTCGATCAGGGGCGTGACCTCCGAGGGCTTGAGCACCACAGTGCAACCGGCAGCCAACGCCGGAGCGAGTTTCCAGGCACTGGTGACCAGCGGAAAATTCCACGGCACGATCAGACCCACTACGCCCACCGGCTCCAGGCGGGTACGCGAAGTAAAGCCGGAGGCGGCCAGTTCAACCTCGCGATGGGTGGGCTGAGCCTCGAGCAGGTGGGCGAAGTAACTGAACGTTGCCACGGCGTCATCCAGATCGACTTCGGCTTCATGACGAGGCTTGCCGTTATTGCGCATCAGCAGCGCAATCAAGGCTTCGCGGCGCTGCGCGAGGTGATCAGCAAAGCCGCGCAGCAATGAGGCACGTTCGGCAGCAGGCGTATTTTTCCAGACGGGAAGCGCGGCGCGGGCAGCGGCGACAGCCTGATCGACCTGCGCGCTGCTGGCGCTGATCACTTCGGCGAAGGGCTGGCCCAGAGCGGGCTCGTGGACGATCAGAACGTCAGCACCCTGGCCTTCCAGCCAACGACCGTTGATGTAATGCGGGGTGTTCATGGCAGAGCTCCATCAAGAATTCCATGCAGGACGCAATTGCACCGGGCAGGCTTTATCCGCCAGGCAGACGCCACCGATTTGCGGCTGAAGCGGATTGGCTCGCGGCGGCGGCGGTGACGACGCGCGGCGGCTCAAGGCGCAAACGGCGGCGCCTCTTCGATTTCGATAATCAGCGGCCGGTCATCCGGCGCTTCACGCAGCAGCGCCTGCAGGTGCTGGTAATCCCGAGCACGTTCAGCCACACAGCCGAACCCTCGGGCGATGGTCAGAAAGTCCGGCGTATGGATGTCCACGCCCAGCGGCGTGATGTCGCGGCGCTCCATGTAGCGCTTGATCTCGCCGTAGCCCTGGTTATTCCACAACAACACAATAATGCCGACCCGCGCCTCCACGGCGCTGGCAAGTTCCGGCAGGGTGAACTGAATGCCGCCGTCGCCCATCAGGCTGATCACCGCGCGCGAGGGCTCAGCCAGTCTGGCCCCGATGGCCGCAGGCAAGCCGTAGCCCAGGGTGCCGTAACCGGTAGAGGCATTGAACCAGCGACGTGGGCTGTCCAGCTCGACCAGGTGATTGCCGCTGTACACCGTCTGCGTCGAATCGCCGACAAAACGCGCCTCGGGCAGCACTTCAAGCACGCACTCGAACAGTTTTCGGTAGTGTGCCCAGGCGCTGAAGCCTTCGGCCAGTTGCTCCTGCGCCGCCGCGGTTCGTTGAGCACCCGGGCTGGCTTTATTGGCCGCACGCACTGGCAACTCGGCAAGCAAGACACTTATTGCCGCAGTGGCATCGCTGAGGATCGCCAGACTCGGAGGATGGTTGCGGGTCAACTGCCCGGCATCGATATCGATGCGAATCAACTCGCCGCCAATCCTGAAATTGCCGTCGAACACCACATCGTAATCGGTCTCGCCCAGCTCGGTGCCAATCGCCAGCACCACATCGGCGTCCAGCGCCAATTGCCGAACCGGCATCAGCGACTGGTTGCTGCCCAGCAGCAACGGGTGCCCGGCCGGCAGCAGGCCTTTGGCGTTGATGGTCAGGGCCGTCGGTGCATCCAGCCGGGCTGCCAGCTCGCGCACTTGCTCCATCGCTGCGACACAGCCACCGCCGAGCAGCAACAGCGGACGCCGGGCCGAGCGCAACCGTGCAGCGGCCCGGGCAATGGCTGTAGGGTCCGGCGCGGGTCGATCGATGATCTGGCGCGGCTGCAGTGTCATGTGCGCGGCGCTGGCGACGATAATGTCCAGCGGCAGCTCGATGTGTACAGGCCGTGGACGCTGGCTGTCGAAGACGGCAAAGGCCCGTGCCAGAACCGCAGGCAGTTCCTCGACGCTCATCAGCGTGTGGCTGAAGGCACTGACCCCGGCGACCATCGCGCGCTGGTTCGGCAACTCGTGCAGATAGCCATTGCCCAGACCCAGCCGATGACGTTCGTTGACGCTGGAAATCACCAGCATCGGGATCGAGTCCGCATACGCCTGGCCCATTGCCGTGAGGATATTGGTCATGCCCGGGCCAGTAATGATAAAGCACACCCCGGGCTTGCCGCTGACCCGTGCATAACCGTCGGCCATGAAGCCCGCGCCTTGTTCGTGGCGCGGCGTGATATGTCGAATGCCACTGCCCGGCAAGCCGCGATACAGCTCAACCGTATGCACGCCGGGGATGCCGAATACCGTGTCGACGCCCCAGGCGCTCAGTTGTCTGACCAGAAACTCTCCACAGGTGGTCATGCTGCGCGCTCCTGTTCCAGGCCGATAAAGCGTCGCACGCGCGGATCGCCGTCCTGGCGGATGGTCGCGGGCGAGGCATCAGTGACCACATGGCCGTTCTCCATGAACACGATGCGATCGGAAATCGACAACGCGAAATCCATCTCATGAGTGACGATCAGCATGGTCATGCCCTCGGCAGCCAGATCCTGAATGACGTTGAGCACGTCGCCGACCAACTCCGGGTCCAGCGCCGAAGTCGGTTCGTCGAAGAGCATGATGTCCGGTTCCATCGCCAGCGCACGGGCAATCGCCACACGCTGCTGCTGGCCGCCCGACAATTGATGCGGGTATTTGTCGGCATGCGCCAGCAACCCGACACGATCCAGCAGCGCATGGCCCTTGCGACGCAATTGAGCGGTGCTGGCCAGGCCGTGATAACGCGGCGCGAGAATGACGTTGTCGAGAATGGTACGGTGCGGGAACAGGTTGAAGTTCTGGAACACCATACCGATGCGCCGGATGCCCTGCCGGATCACCGGAGAGTCGGCGCGTTCTCCTGCGCGAATGAAGTCATTGCCGAACAGGACAATCTCGCCCTGATCGATGCTTTCCAGATTGTTGATCGTGCGGATCAACGAAGTCTTGCCGGAGCCGGACGGACCAATGATCGAAATGACTTCACCGGGCCTGACCAGCAGGTCGATGCCCTTGAGTACTTCGTGGTTGCCATAGCGCTTGTGGATACCGCGCAGCAGCAGGGCATCGGGTTGTCCCGGAACCGGCACGCAACGCGGCTTGCCAGACCCTGCGGGTTGGCGCAGGGCATCGGTCTGCGCATCCTCCAGGGTCTGTGCGTTTTTGCGCGACAAGTCCAGATGACGCTCGGCCCATTGCAACAGCCAGCCAAACAGCGTGACGATCAGCACGTAGTACATCGCTACTGCCGCCAGGGTTTCCAGCACCAGAAAGTTTTGTGCGTAAAGGCGCTGGCCAACCAGCAGCAACTCGTTGAGCGAGATCACCGACACCAGCGACGTCAGTTTGACGATGGTCACGTATTCGTTGGTCAGCGTTGGCAGCGATATACGAATCGCCTGCGGAATGACCACCAGACGCTGCGCGCCCAGACCGCGAATGCCCAGCGCTCTGGCGGCTTCACGCTGGCCCTTGAGCACTGACAGCAGCCCGCCTCTGTGAATCTCGGCCATGTACGCCGTTTCGGTCAGTACCAGGGCGATCAGCCCGGAATAAAACGGCTGCGACAAGACACTGCTTGAGGCCGGAAACAGTTGCGGCAGGTTGTAAACGAACACCAGCAGCACCAGCAACGGGATGCTACGAAACAGCCAGATGTACAGGCTGGCCGGCACGCGCAACCACGCATGTGTCGACAGCCTGGCGCTGGCCAGCAGGAAACCCAGTGCCAGACCTGCCGACCAGGACAGGACGCTGAGCTGAACCACCGTCAGGCAGGCTTTCCAGAAAGCCTGTACGGAGAACAGCGAGAAAAAATAGGCCCATTCGAATGCCATGATGACCTCGGTGCAGCAGATGGATGGCGAAGGCCGAGCGGCGAACCGCTGTCGCCGCAGGACCGTCTCTGGCCGTTAAGCAGGCACCGCATTCGCGCAAGCAGCTCTTTGCCGGCTGCGCGATGCGCGCGCGTGACAAAAAGCCGCTTGCTGTGAAGTGTGCGGGCAGCCGTGACTTACGCCGGTTCCAGGTTGTACTTGCTCAGCAGCTCACGGTACGCATCGCTCTGCTTGTAGCGCTCGACCACATCGCGCAGTTTTTCAATCAGTTCGCCGTTGCCCTTCTTCACATAGATGCCCAGCGTCTGCGGGTAGAGGGACTTTTCAGAACTGATCACGATGCGGCCACGGGCCTTGTCGACGATCATTTTCGCCGCCGCCGAGATCTCCAGATGTGCCTGAATATTGCCGGAGATCAGTGCCTGCGACGCCTCTGCCGTGGTCGGAAACTCACTGATCGCGATTTCGCCCTTGTTCTGCCGGACGCAGTAATCGGCTGACACGGCCTTGAGCTGATTGATCCAGTTGGTGCCTTGCTGCAAACCGACCTTCAGGCCGCACAAGTCTTCAGGCTGCTGGGGTTTCGCGGTGCTGTCGCTGCGTACCATGATGGCTGCGCCCACCTGCGCATATGGAATCGCCTCGGCCTGCCGGGTCCGCTCATCAGTGATGTACATGCCGGAAATGATGGTGTCGAAGCGGTTGGCGTTAAGGCCCAGGATCAGGTTCGGAAAGCGTGTGTCGACGAACTCGACCTTCATACCGCCCAGTTGCCTGGCCAGCTCGTTCGCCACCTCGGGGTCAAAACCCACCACCTTGTCACCCTCGTAGGACTCGAACGGTGGATAGGAAATCTCCATGCCGACTTTCAGCGTACCGGGTGTGGCGGTGGGCGCAGCCTGAACGCTGCCGGCAAACAGGGCCAGGCCCAACAGACATGTGGCGAAGCGCGAAAACGTGGTGTTTGGCATAGTCGTCATTCCAGATTGAGGGAAAAGGCAGATCACTAAGTCACGCTCTGGTTTTTCAGGTGCCCGAAGCTTGAAGGCTTTCTGGCGTGCTGAGGCAGGGCAAGCTGCCCATCGGCAACACGCTGGCGAAGGTATTGGTAGGTCTGCAAAGCCTGAGCCCACATGTGCTCGCCAATGGCGACAGGCGCGTAGTTCTGCTCGCCGTCCGCGAACTGCGGCAGGGGTTTGATCAGGGTGTGGTAGTCGCAGGCATAGAAAAGCGGGAACGAATAACGCTCTCGCTGGATCTTGCGCACGCGGTGAGCGGTGGCGACAAATGCACCCGCGGTCATTACCTCCAGCATGTCGCCGATATTGACCACAAAGGCCCCTTCCACCGGCGGCGCATCGATCCACTCACCCCGCTCGTTCATGACCTCCAGACCCGGCTGATCGGCCTGAAGAATGGTGAAACACTCATAGTCGGTGTGCGCGCCAATGCCTGGCGCGTCCTGGGCATCGCCATCGAACGGGTAGTGGATCAGGCGCAGCTTGGAAGGTGGAAAGCGGGCCATGTCATCGAAGGCATGCTCGTCCAGGTCAAGCGCCAGAGCAAAACCGCGGAACAACTGATGCCCCAGGGCGAATACCGCCTGATAGTAGGCCTGCACCGCCGCCCGAAAGCCCGGCAAGGCCGGCCAGTCGTTTGGCCCCAGCAGCGGTGTGCCGGCGAGTACCAATGGGTTGTCGGCGGGCACTTCAAAGCCGATGTCGAACGCCTCTTTATGGTCCGGCTTGCCAGTCCCGTACACTTCCTCACCCTCGGGAACGAAGCCTTTGTGGCTCTGCGAAGCGCCGATGTAATGTCGCATCTTGGCGTCCAGCGGCTGGGCGAAATACTGCTCGGCAGCGCGGTGCAGATTCTCGATCAGTTCAGGCGCGATACCGTGACCGGTGATATACACAAAGCCCACACGCCGGGCCGCTTCGCCGAGAGCCTTGGCCACTGCCTGGCGATCGTCCAGACGTTCGCTGAACAGGCCGTGGATATCGATCAGCGGAACGTGTGTGAAAGCAGAAGGTTGACTCATGGCAGCAGGCTCCCCGGACGGTTGAAAAGCGAAGAAAAGTGTTCACGCTCGGTACGGCCCATCCAGGCGTTAAGGCCCCACAGATCGGCTACTGGCACATTGGTGAACGGTAAATGATGCAGGTAGCCATCAGGCCCGAACTCCGGCGTCAGCGTGGTGCCGGCAAAGCCACGGGCGCGCTGCGAGCGCCAGATCGCTTCCCAGTGCTGCTGATGGAATGCCAGCGCGGCGGCGTATTCCGGCGCGCCCGGGTGCGGCACTTGCGGCCCTTGGTCATAACCGACCCGGGCCTGAATGTGGTGCACACGCTCGACGAAAGCGCTGAGATCGTCGGCCGGGTCATCGAGCAACCGCTCACAGGTCACCACCCAATGGCTGATATCACTGGTGAAACGCAGATCCGGCACCTGCTCGATCAATTGCAGGGTCAGCCATGGGTTGAACAGTGAGCGCGCGCGGTGCGTCTCGAAGCTGCAGGTCAGGCCGCTGCGCCGGGCGATTTCCAGCGCTTCGCCAAAGAAATCCACTTGCTGAGCCAGCGGCCAGCGGTCGTTGCCGGCCAGCACATTGACAAACCGCGGCGCCAGTTCGGCAGCCTGTTGCAGCTTGCCGGCGAAATCCACCAGATGCTCGGCAGGCGTCGCCGCCTGCACCGGCAGCACTTGGCTGGAGGTGAATAGAGTGGCGATGTACGGCACGCAATTATCCCGCAGGAACGCCACGAACGCTGCACGCTCGGCTGTCTGCTCGGGGATGCGCGCCTCGAAGCCCTCGAAGCCCGCTTCACGCGCCTCAAGCAGCGCCTGCTGCCAAGTGCCGCGATAGCCCCACAGTGTACGAAAGAGTTCCAGTTTCATGGGCAAACCTCGCCGCCTGTGCCCGCAGTGGCACAGCGCGGATCACGAATGGGCGGTGGCTGACGGGGTGGCGCTGCTGATGGCCTTGCGCCCCAGCATCGGGTGCGCGCCCTTGGGGCCATACACTGACACTGGCTCCGGAAACGAGCGCAGCAAGGTCAGGTACAGCAGCGCCGCCAGGCCCAGAGTGATCGGCAGACTGATGTCGATGCCTGCGGCCAGCTCGCCCAGCGGCCCGACAAACTGGCCAGGCAGATTGACAAAGCACAGGCCCACCGCCGCACTCGGAATCCACGCGCCCAGCCCGCGCCAGTTCCAGCCGTGGTGAAACCAGTAACGCCCGCCACGCTGGCCACGGGTGAACACCTGCAAATCATCGGCGTGGTAAAAACCGCGACGACTGATCAGGCCGAGGATCATCACCACCATCCATGGGCTGGTGCAGGTAATGATCAGCACTGCGAAGGTCGACACGCTCTGCACCAGATTAAAGGTGAAGCGACCTATGAAGATAAAGGCAATCGCCGCCACACCGATCAACAGCGTGGCTGCGGCTCGGTTGAGTAGACGCGGGAACATGCTCGACATGTCCAGTCCGGTGCCATACAACGCCGTGGTGCCGGTAGACAGCCCTCCGATCACCGCAATCAGGCACACCGGTAAAAAGAACCAGCCGGGTGAAATCGCCAGTAAGCCACCGACATAGTTGTTGGACTCGATGTACTGCGGCGCCTGAGTCGCGACCAGCGTCGCGGTGCACAGGCCAAACAGAAAAGGGATCAGCGTGCAGGCTTGAGCCGCGAGCACTGCCAGCATGATGTGCGATCTGGAGGTGTCGCGCGGGATGTAGCGCGACCAGTCGCCGAGAAAGGCGCCGAACGAAACAGGGTTGCTCATCGCCAGCAAGGCCGACCCGGTGAAGGCCGCCCAGAAGCCCGGTTGCAGCAGATTGACGCTGCCGGCATAGCCCGGATCGAACGCCCCTGCAAAGGCCAGGATTCCCGACAGAAACAGCAGGCTGGATGCCCAGACCGCGACCTTGTTGATCCACAGCATGAAGCGAAAGCCGAAGATGCATACGATCAGCACCAGCACTGCGAACAGCCCGTAGGCCAGCCCCAGGCTGGTATTGTTTTCCGGCAGGCCGACCAGCCGCTGAGCGCCGCCGACCAGCGCATCGCCAGAGCTCCAGACCGAAAGGGAAAAGAAGGCCACTGCGGTCAGCAGTGACAGAAACGAACCGATGATGCGCCCGTGCACACCGAAATGCGCGCCGGAAGATACCGCGTTGTTGGTGCCATTGATCGCACCGAACAGGCCCATCGGCGCGAGGATCAACGCGCCCATTGTCACGCCCAGAACTATCGCCCAGACGCCGGCCTGGAACGACAGCCCGAATAACACCGGAAAACTGCCCAGCACCGCCGTGGCAAAGGTATTGGCACCGCCGAAGATCAGACGAAACAGATCGATAGGGGAAGCATCGCGTTGGGTGTCGGGTATCTGTTCCACACCAAAGGTTTCGATACGCGTCGAATGGCTCATGTGTTGCTCCAGCGCCTGTCACGGTTGTTGTAAGGCCAGCGCAGGCACGCTGACCCTTTATAGCCGCCCGTTAACCACGGACGGGGGGGTTCCATTCAATCGACTTCCGGCACACTTCCAACGTCAGCACGCGACTACACCGGTGCGTGAGTCTTGCCCACCGGTTCGCGAACCACATTCGCTCCCGCGAATGAAACGTGTGTCGTGCTCATTGTTATTGTTGCGAACAAACCGTCCTTAAACCGATGTCACCACCGACAAGTGTGCGTGCCAGGCCAGCCATTGCCCGCTGTCGTAGCCGAACACAATCGTCTCGCACGCCTGCAACGACGTTCCTCAGCCGTACGGATCACCCGGCTTCGCGAATCACCGGCGTATCACACCAGGCAGCACACAGAGCATCTCGTAGAGCAGATTGGCACCCAGCAGCGAGGTGTTGCCGGTGGTGTCGTACGGCGGCGACACCTCGACCAGATCGCAACCAATCAAGTCCAGCCCGTGACAACCGCGAATGATTTCCAGCGCCTGAATCGTGGTCAGCCCGCCGACCTCCGGTGTCCCGGTGCCTGGCGCCCAGGCCGGGTCGATACCGTCAATGTCGAACGACAGATACACAGGACCGCCGCCGACCTTCTCGCGCACTTCTGCCATCAGCGGGGTCAATGACTTGTGCCAGCACTCTTCGGCCTGCACGACGCGGAAGCCCTGTTTACGGCTCCAGTTGAAATCCTCAGCGGTATAACCCTGCGCACGCAGACCGATCTGCACAACACGGTTGCTGTCCAGCAGGCCCTCTTCCTGCGCACGGCGGAATGTGGTGCCGTGGGCGATCTTTTCGCCGAACATGTGATCGTTGACGTCGGCATGCGCATCGATATGCACCAGCCCGACCTTGCCATGCTTCTTGTGGATGGCGCGCAGGATCGGCAGCGTCAGCGTGTGATCGCCGCCCAGCGTCAGCGGCACGATGTCGTGGCCCAGAATCCGGTCGTACTCCTGCTCGATAATGCGTACTGCGTCCAGCAGGTTGAAGGTATTGATCGGCACGTCACCGATGTCTGCCACGTTCAGCGAATCGAACGGCGCGGCCCCCGTGGCCATGTTGTAAGGACGAATCATCACCGACTCGGCGCGGATCTGCCGTGGCCCGAAACGAGTGCCGGAACGCAGCGAGGTGCCGATGTCCAGCGGAATGCCGACAAACGCGGCGTTCAGCCGGTCGAGCTCTTCAGCGCTCTGCACATGCGGCAAACGCAGCATGGTGGCGATACCGCCAAAACGAGGCATCTCGTTGCCGCTCAGGGGCTGGTGGAAAGTCGTGTCCACAGGAGTGCCTCACCGTGTTGTCATTAATGTGAGGCCATTCTGGTGACGCCTGGCAGCCGGAAGAATCGCTGCAGACAAAAAATCAGTTCAGAGATTTCTAAACTATCCATGGATACACTCTGCCCCTGATCCTCTCCACACTCCCGCCGGCTTTGCACCTGCGTGAAGGGGCTCAGCCCACGGCAAGAACGTTACATACCCACTCCCTGAACATAGATACACGCCAGCCGGCCTGAACCGGAAATACCCGAGCCACGCTGCGCCTGCCATCGGAGACGCCAATGTCCTCTGTCCTGCCTGACATCAAATTGCTGCGCATCTTCGCCAGCGTTGTGCGCCATCAGGGCTTCGCCGCCGCGCAGCAGGAGCTCAACCTCTCCACGTCTGCAATCAGCACCTACATGAGCCAACTCGAAAGCCAGCTTGGTCTGGTTCTCTGCCATCGGGGCCGCGGTGGATTCAGTCTGACCAGCAAAGGCGAATTGTTCCACCAGGAAACCCTGCGGCTGCTCGCTGAACTGGAGGGCTTCGAACGCTACAGCGCTGCCCTCAAGGGTGAACTGCGCGGCACCCTCAACCTCGGCGTTCTCGACTCCACTGTCAGCGACCCGGCCCTGCCGCTCGCGGACGTTATCGGCGCCTACAGCAAGGAGCACCCTGCCGTGCACTTGCACCTGAGTGTTCTCAGCCCGGCGCAGTTGCAACTGGGCGTACAGGAAAATCGCCTGGACCTGGCCATCGGTGCCTTCTCGGTTCGTATGAGCGGCCTGATGTATCAGGCTCTCTATCGCGAACAACACTGGCTGTATTGCAGCGATCGCCATGAACTGTTCGACCAGCGCCGCATTCCGGCAGAAGTGATCACCCGGCAGCGTATGGTCGGACGCGGCTACTGGAGCCAGGCAGAACTGGCGCGGCATGGGTTCAAACATAGCGCCGCTACGGTGGAGTCGATGGAGGCCCAGCTGATTCTGGTGCTGTCGGGGGCGTATATCGGCTACCTGCCCGAGCATTACGCGCAATTCTGGGCGGATCAGAAACGCTTGAAGGTGTTGCTACCGACCACGTTCGGCTATCAGGCACCGTTTTCTCTGGCGTTGCGCAGGGGCAGATCGAGGGAACCGTTGATACAGAGCTTTCGTGATCGGCTCAAAGGCTGGTTTGAGGCGGGGTGACGATGCGCAGCGGAGGCAATCGTCGCGCTCGGAGATAATCCGGGTACAAGCGCGATTTCACACGGAGTGGTAGACCGCTCCCCCCTCTTTTCAGCACACTGAGAAACTTGAAAAAAGCCAAATCAGCTTAGCGCCTGATTTACCGACGATAAACACAGGCAACCGTCAACAGGACGCCGGAACGCATGAGCGAGCAAACGCCCGACCCATCGGTAAGCACCGAGCCATTTATCGAGCCCTCCATCGAGCCTGTCAGCCCGACCGTTGCGGCAAGCACCCAGTTGCAGCAGCGTCAACGCGCCAGCCAGCTGGCCCAGGCGTTGCGCAACGAGCTGCAAAAGGCCGTGATCGGACAAAATGCGGTTATCGACGACGTGTTGACCGCGCTGATCGGCGGCGGACATGTACTGCTGGAAGGTGTTCCGGGGCTTGGCAAGACGCTGCTGGTTCGGGCGCTGGCCAGTTGTATCGGCTGCGAATTCGCCCGCATCCAGTTTACGCCGGACCTGATGCCCAGCGATGTCACCGGCCATGCGGTGTACGACATGCAGACCGAGCAGTTCAAGCTGCGCAAGGGGCCGCTGTTCACCAACCTGCTGCTGGCCGACGAAATCAACAGGGCACCGGCCAAGACCCAGGCCGCATTGCTCGAAGCGATGCAGGAGCGGCAAGTCACCCTTGAAGGGCGCGCCTTGCCGATCCCGCAGCCGTTCATGGTGCTGGCGACCCAGAACCCCATCGAACAGGAAGGCACGTATCCACTGCCTGAAGCTGAACTGGATCGTTTCATGCTCAAACTGCGCATGGATTATCCCGAAGCGCAGGAAGAGCTGAACATGGTGCGTCAGGTCACCCGCTCGTCCCGGGCTGACATGCTGGACGTGCGACCGCTCAGGGTCATCATGCAGGCCCGCGAGGTTCAGGCGTTGCAACGCATTGCCAGCGAGCTGCCGATTGATGAGCAGGTGCTGGACTACGCCGTGCGGCTGGCACGCAGCACGCGCACCTGGCTGGGTCTGAGTCAGGGCGCTGGCCCCCGCGCTTCGATTGCGCTGGTGCGTGGCGGGCGGGCCCGAGCCGTATTGCGTGGCGGCGAGTTCGTGACCCCGGACGATATCAAGGGCTGTGCACTGGCGGTGCTGCGACACCGGGTCAGGCTGTCGCCGGAGCTGGACATCGAAGGGCTGTCGGTGGATCAGGTGCTCAGGCAGATCCTCGATCAGGTCTCGGCCCCGCGCCTGTGACACAGGTCCTCAAGCCGTCGATAACGCTGCTGCGCTGGCTCGGCGGACTGATGGGCGTGGCCTTGCTGCTCGGCACGCTTCGTGCGCTGAGCATCGAGTATCCGGCAAAAATCGATGACCTTTACTGGGGAGCATTGCTGGCCCTCGTTGCCGTGAGCCTGCTGGATGCAATCTGGCTGCTCAGAAGCCCCTCGCCACGCGTGCAGCGCGAGCTGGCGGGCAGTCTGGCGCTGGACCGCTGGAACGAAGCCCGACTCGACGTGCAACACGACGGTGGCCGACCCGTTACCGTGCGGCTATTCGATCATATGCCGCACGGGCTGGAACACGAAAACCTGCCTCAGTCCCTCACCCTGGGCGCACGCGGAAAAGGCAGCATCGGCTATCGCCTGCGCCCCTCAAGCCGGGGTCATTTCACGTTTGAACGGTGCGAAATCAGCCTGCCGGGGCCTTTGCGCCTGTGGACAGTACGACGCTACCTGGCAGTGCCCGGCACCACGCGGGTCTATCCGGATTTCGCCCGCTTCTGCGGCGGGCAATTGGTGGCGGTGGATAACTGGCTGAGCCAACTGGGTGTGCGCCAGCTGCAACGTCGCGGGCTGGGCATGGAGTTCAACCAGTTGCGTGAGTTTCGCGAGGGCGACAGCCTGCGCCAGATCGACTGGAAAGCTACCGCCCGCCAGCGAGCGCCCATTGCACGGGAGTATCAGGACGAGCGGGATCAGCAGATCGTTTTCATGCTGGATTGCGGACGCCGAATGCGCAGTCAGGACGGCGAACTGTCTCACTTCGATCATGCGCTCAACGCCTGCCTGCTATTGAGTTATGTCGCGCTGCGTCAGGGTGATTCTGTCGGCATTGCGACCTTTGCCGGCGAGCAGGATCGTTATCTAGCTCCGGTGAAGGGGCCCGGGCAGTTGAATCGCGTGCTCAACTCGGTCTATGACCTGCAGACCACCCGGCGCCCCGCTGACTACAGCGCCGCTGTGCGCCAGCTGATGGTTCGTCATAAGAGACGCTCACTGGTGGTGTTGATGACCAACTTGCGCGATGAAGACGATGAGGAGCTGCTGGCCGCCGCAAGACAGCTTGGCAAACAGCATCGGGTACTGATCGCCAGTCTGCGCGAAGAAGTGCTCGACGGCCTGCGTCAGTCACCGGTACACACGTACGATGAAGCGCTGAGTTATTGCGGGACAATCGACTTTCTCAACGCCCGTACTTCGCTGCACGACCGTTTGAGTGCGCAAGGCATCGTGATCATGGATGCGCGACCAGGAGAACTGGGGCCACAGCTGGTCAACCGTTACATGAGCTGGAAAAAGGCAGGGGCGTTATGAACGACGTCCTGCCCGTCAGGCAGCAGCCTCAGGCAGAGGCTTCATAGGAAGGGTAAAAACAGAAGTACTGTCGCAACAGCTGCACGAACTCCAGATACTCTGTCGAGACCTGGCACAATTCAAAACCGGAGTCATAACTGCCAGGTGTCTCATCTTCATGACACCAGAGGCACGTGGCGCTCACGTCGATGGGCTGTCCGACATTGCCATTCGGCAATTTCAGACACAGATCGAACCTGACGCCCACCAGGATCGGCAGGCTGCTGATAAGCATCAGCCCCTCACCGGACACATTCCCCAGACAGCCCATCAGCTTGCCAGTATGGCGATTGAAAACCTGCAGATAATCCTGCAGTTGATGGCGTTCGATTTTCCGCTCTTTATACATGGCAGGCTGCCTTCCGAGTCGGGTGTTGCGCCCAGGCAACACCGTGTATTCGTTGCGGACTTCAACTGCGCTGCACTACAGAAGCGATCCAGGAAACAGCCTCGACCCGGTGCCCTGCAGCTCGTCCAATGTGTGACCTCAGCCTAGCTCAGAATTATTCGAAAGCCACCCGAACACAACGCCTTCCATTCAAACGAGGGTAATTATTTCGATACAGGAGCGTTTCGAACAGGTACAGGTATGGTTCTGGCCGGCTGAGCCTTGGGATAAAGACCCGTTTGTGCCAGCGTGTCGAGTCTGGCGCGTGCACGGAAGGCGTATTCGCTCTCTGGATACTGGGCCATCAGAAATTGATAAGTCTGCGCTGCATCGACGTACAATTTCTGCCGTTCCAGGCACTGGCCGCGCAACATCGACACTTCCGGCTGGACATAACGGCGTGAGCGGCTCTGGCGTTCGACCTTGGAGAGATCGAGCATCACCCGATCACAATCACCTTCCTGATAGGCACGGTAGGCGTGATCAAGGTTGGAATTCATCGCCCAGCGGGTGCAACCGCTGAGCGCAGTCAGTAATACAACAATCGTTACAATACGCATGGGACTCTCCTGTTCTCTGCCCTGTATCGGCGTCACGGCCTGTTTCTTCAGGCCAATAGAGCGCCGGTTGTCAGCCGATTGCCCTCCCTGACCCTGACACGGTAGTGCAAAGGAACAATGACTAAAGACCCAGACAGGAGTAGCCTCTCGCTGCGCTTCAATTAAGGAGTTTGTGCATGACCGTTCGCCGCACCAAAATCGTCGCCACACTTGGCCCTGCCAGCAATTCGCCGGAAGTCATCGAACAACTGATCCTTTCGGGTCTCGACGTTGCTCGTCTGAACTTCTCTCACGGTACTCCGGACGAGCACAAGGCTCGCGCCAGGCTGATCCGCGAAATCGCCGCCAGACACGGGCGCTTCGTCGCTCTGCTGGGCGACCTGCAGGGTCCGAAGATCCGTATTGCAAAGTTCACCGACAAGCGAATAGAGCTGAAGGTCGGTGACAAGTTCACCTTCTCTACCGCTCATCCGCTGACCAGTGGCAATCAGCAGATCGTGGGTATCGACTACCCGGATCTGGTCAAGGATTGCGGCGTAGGCGACGAGTTGCTGCTCGACGATGGTCGCGTGGTCATGCGCGTCGACACCCAGACCGCCGACGAACTGCACTGCACCGTGCTGATCGGTGGCCCGCTGTCCGATCACAAGGGCATCAACCGTCGTGGCGGTGGCCTGACGGCGCCGGCACTGACCGAAAAAGACAAGCAGGACATCAAGCTCGCTGCCGAGATGGACCTGGATTACCTGGCCGTTTCCTTCCCGCGCGATGCCGCCGACATGGAATACGCTCGCCAGCTGCGCGACGAATCCGGTGGTACGGCCTGGCTGGTGGCCAAGATCGAACGTGCCGAAGCCGTTGCCAACGACGAAGTGCTCGATGAGCTGATCCGCGCCAGTGATGCGGTCATGGTCGCTCGTGGAGACCTGGGCGTTGAAATCGGTGATGCCGAACTGGTCGGCGTACAGAAACGCATCATCCTGCACGCTCGTCGCCACAACAAGGCGGTGATCGTCGCCACGCAGATGATGGAGTCGATGATCTCAAGCCCGATGCCGACGCGTGCCGAAGTGTCCGACGTGGCCAACGCCGTGCTCGACTACACCGACGCCGTGATGCTGTCGGCCGAAAGTGCTGCAGGCTCCTATCCGATCGAAGCGGTTCAGGCCATGGCCCGTATCTGCATCGGCGCTGAAAAGCACCCGACCGGCAAGACTTCCAGCCACCGTATCGGTCACTCCTTCACCCGTTGTGATGAAAGCATCGCGCTGGCGGCCATGTACACCGCCAACCACTTCCCGGGTGTAAAGGCGATCATCGCACTGACCGAAAGCGGCTATACCCCGCTGATCATGTCGCGCATCCGCTCTTCGGTGCCAATCTACGCGTTCTCCCCGCACCGTGGCACTCAGGCGCGTGCAGCGATGTTCCGTGGTGTCTACACCGTGCCCTTCGACCCGGCAGCCCTGCCGCCAGGTCAGGTCAGCCAGGCCGCAGTCGACGAACTGCTCAAGCGTGGTCTGGTCGAGCAAGGTGACTGGGTCATCCTCACCAAGGGCGACAGCTACCACACCATCGGCGGCACCAACGGCATGAAGATTCTGCACGTCGGCGACCCGTTGGTCTGATCGCAGCACTGCAAGCCAAAGGCCCCGTCTCGCAAGAGCCGGGGCCTTTTTGCATTGTGTCAGCCCGGGAAGTTGGGCTTTCAGGCTTCTGCCCGTAGGGCGTGGGAGCATACGGAACTAGAGCTTTAACTAACGTGCCTTTTATTTATTCGCGCGCCACAAACACATCCGCCAGCAACTGATTACGCGGCAGCCCGGCCAGATACAGCCGTTTGGCAAACATCTCGACGCTGTCAGCACTGCCGCACACCAGCGCCATTGCGTGCCGCGACAACAGGCGCAGTTCAGCCAGGGTTGTTTGTAGCGTCTGCGGAGTAACCAGCTGAACATGCAGCTGGGGATAACGTTCAGCCAGGGCGTGCAGTTCATCGGCCAGATAATGCTCCTGGCTGTCGCGGGCCAGATGAATCACACGTATGGCGCCCTGATGGTCCTGGCGCAGCGCCTCGCGCAACACACCCCATAAAGGGCCAAGCCCGGTGCCGGCGGCCAGCAGCAATAAGGGTTTTTCCTGCCAGTCCGGGTCGTAACGCAGCGCCCCGCCACGCAACTCGCCGAGCCTCAGGGCGTCACCCACCTGCAACTGGCGGGCAACGTCACGGAAGGCCCCGGGCTGCAGGCAGTCGATATGAAACTCCAGAAACGCATCCTCGCCGGGAAGGCTCGCCAGCGAGTATGGTCGCGCAACACCGCTATCAGTCCACAACACCTGATGCTGCCCGGCGCTATAGCGCAGTGGCCGCGCAGGCTCCAGACGCAGGCGCAGCACCGACGCAGAGAGCCAGTCGCAGCCTGCTACTGTGGCAGGAAGGCCATCGCGCTGCGGGTCAAACACCTCGACAGCCAGATCTCCTGCCACTCGGCACTGACAGGCGAGCCGCCAACCCTGCTGGCGCTTTTCAGCAGGCAGCGCGTCGGGCAACGCGTCTTCAGGCTCGCCCTTTACGACGCGCACCAGACACGCGTGGCAACTGCCGGCACGGCAACTATAAGGGACCGGAATACCGGCATGGTTCAGGGCGTCGAGCAGATTGCTGGCCGACGCCACCGACCAGCTAA
Organism: Pseudomonas sp. ICMP 10191; assembly: GCF_001467335.1. NCBI lineage: Bacteria > Pseudomonadati > Pseudomonadota > Gammaproteobacteria > Pseudomonadales > Pseudomonadaceae > Pseudomonas > Pseudomonas sp. ICMP 10191. Next base: position 19,917 of record NZ_LKGW01000108.1, on the reverse strand, counting down.
GCTCACCCACATGCAATTGAGGCATCAAAACGGCCTGTGCAGAAAATAACGGCGATTGTACAGACTGGCCTGTCGGGCGGGTTATACTGCCGCGCCTTTTTGCGCCCGCTACGGCCAACCTGACAGCTCTGGTTCAAGCCGCAGTTCCAGACTGCCGCCGATAGCGTAATTGAATGTTCCCGTCCTTACAGAGGAGCGCGCCGCATGACCGTGATCAAGCAAGACGACCTGATTCAGAGCGTTGCAGACGCACTGCAGTTCATTTCCTATTACCACCCCGTAGACTTCATCCAGGCCATGCACGAGGCGTATCTGCGTGAAGAGTCGCCTGCCGCTCGTGACTCCATCGCCCAGATCCTGATCAACTCGCGCATGTGCGCGACCGGTCACCGCCCGATCTGCCAGGACACCGGCATCGTCACGGTTTTTGTGCGCGTGGGGATGGATGTTCGCTGGGACGGCGCCACCATGGGCCTGGACGACATGATCAACGAAGGCGTGCGTCGCGCTTACAACCTGCCTGAGAACGTGCTGCGTGCCTCGATCCTTGCCGATCCGGCAGGCGCTCGCAAAAACACCAAGGACAACACCCCGGCCGTCATTCATTACTCCATCGTCCCGGGCAACACCGTGGAAGTGGACGTCGCGGCGAAAGGTGGCGGCTCGGAAAACAAATCGAAGATGGCGATGCTCAACCCTTCCGACTCGATCGTCGACTGGGTTCTGAAAACCGTCCCGACCATGGGCGCTGGCTGGTGCCCGCCGGGCATGCTCGGTATCGGTATCGGCGGCACCGCAGAAAAGGCTGCGGTCATGGCCAAGGAAGTGTTGATGGAGTCCATCGACATTCATGAGCTGAAGGCTCGCGGCCCGCAGAATCGTATCGAAGAGATGCGTCTGGAGCTGTTCGAGAAGGTTAACCAACTGGGCATTGGTGCTCAGGGCCTGGGCGGTCTGACCACCGTGCTAGACGTCAAGATCATGGATTACCCGACCCATGCTGCGTCGCTGCCGGTGTGCATGATCCCCAACTGCGCCGCCACCCGCCACGCGCACTTCGTACTCGATGGCAGCGGCCCTGCTTCGCTGGAGGCTCCATCGCTGGACGCCTACCCGGAAATCGTCTGGGAAGCCGGCCCATCGGCCCGCCGCGTCGACCTCGATACCCTGACCCCGGAAGAAGTGCAGAGCTGGAAACCGGGCGAAACCGTATTGCTCAATGGCAAGATGCTCACCGGCCGCGACGCCGCGCACAAGCGCATGGTCGAAATGCTCAACAGGGGCGAAACGCTGCCGGTGGACCTCAAGGGTCGCTTCATCTACTACGTCGGCCCGGTTGATCCGGTACGCGAAGAAGTCGTTGGCCCGGCAGGCCCGACCACGGCCACCCGGATGGACAAGTTCACCCGTCAGATCCTCGACCAGACCGGCCTGCTGGGCATGATCGGCAAATCCGAACGCGGCCCGACCGCCATCGAAGCGATCCGTGACCACAAGGCCGTGTACCTGATGGCCGTTGGTGGTGCTGCATATCTGGTGGCTCAGGCGATCAAGAAATCCCGAGTCGTGGCGTTCGCCGAACTGGGCATGGAGGCGATCTACGAGTTCGAGGTCAAGGACATGCCGGTTACCGTTGCGGTGGACAGCAACGGTGAATCCGTTCACATCACCGGCCCGCAGATCTGGCAGAAGAAGATCAGCGACAGTCTGGCAGTGGAAGTGCAGTAAGCTTTGATCTGCAAGACAATAAAAACCCGGCGCAAGCCGGGTTTTTGCTGAGTAACTGATTGAACCTGAAATTGCGATCGGCTCAAATAGACGCGTCAGTCTGTTGCCAATATAACCCGGTAACTTACTCCCTGAATAATACGGCACAGTGGCTAGAAACATCGTGCCCTTGCGATCAGTCCGTAATACATTTCAGACAACAAACCGAGATGGTTCGGTACCTTCCTGAGGCTCATTGCCCCTGTCCCTCCTCGCAACACAGCTTATTCTTCTGCTGGCTGTAAACCACTGGACTCATGAAAAATAAATTTTTTTTCAGGCATACCGGGTGAAGCACTGGATGATCACTACAAGGACTGTGTCGAGATTGCTAGCCATGACAAATTTCTGGAGCCTTACGCAATGAAATCACTTTTTACGACCGTACTGGCCTGTTGCTCGCTCACCGCGCTTACTATTCATGCATCTGCTCAGCCATCATCGCCAGAAGGCATGTATAGAACCCACGCACAAAACTATAAAGACATGGTTCTTGCCACCTGCATTGCGAGCGCTTACAAATTCAGTGACAACGTCGGGACTGACGCTGGCAGCAGCGTCACAGCGTTGCGCGAGTGGGCCAACTATGATTGGGAAAAAAGTCCTGAGAAACCCAGAGAATTCGTAGACAACTACCTCGCAAGAAACTACACAAACCCTCTTGTCGAGTCCGAAATAAAAGGTGTGAAATTTGACTTGCTTAAGTGTCTTGATCTTTACCACAGCAAAGAGCTGGAAGCACAGACAAAAAAAGCCGTAATAAACCCTACACATACCGACGCGCAAGACTACAAAAAACCCTAAACACCAAATGGAGTTAAGTGCAATGAGGCTACCTCTTGCAATCAAGACAGTATTTCTTGTATTCGCGACAACCAACTGTTTTGCAGACACACTACCTTCATCACCGGAAGGCATGCATAGAAGCTATGCACAGAACTACAAGGACCTGGTGCTCGCCAACTGTATAGCAAATGCCTATGCATATGATGTCAAGGTAGGAATTGACGCGGGCAGTAGTGCCACCGCAATGGAAGACTGGGCAAACTACGATTGGGAGGAAGGTCCAGATGAAATCAGAGCGTTGGTAAAAAAATACCTCGCGCGCGACTACACAAACCCTTTGGCCGAATCCCAGATCAAGGGTATAAAATTCGACCTGCTGAAATGCCTGGACATGTATCACAGCAAGGAACTGGACGCGTTGACGAAGAAAGTCGTTACAGAACCAAATCATACCTACATGCAGAATATCAAAAAGCCTTAACTACTTCCTTCAGCAACAAGCCTGTCCAGCAAACGCTGCACAGGCTATTTTCATTGCAAGCACTCTACCCCGCACATTATCTGTAGGGCGGAGACACATCATGCTGATTCAATGTGATCCGATAGCTTTTTAACGTCACCCCCTCGGTGATGTACTGCTTGCTGAAATACTGATAAACAGCGCCAGTCACTTCTACACCAACACCATTTGGCGTGTCGAAAATCTTCACATCACTCAGAGCGCTGTCAGTCAGCAGAAAAAGATTAGAGTCGTTCAACTGCTTCAGCACTTGCGAGTCGCTGCCATCCAGACGTTTACTGATGTAAAAACGCAAGGTGTCCTGATCTGTTGCGGGTGCGCCGTAGCGAGTGATGTAGAGCCAGTCACCCTGTGGCAGCTCGCGCTTCATGACTACTTCGTCCGCGCCCGAAGGGCTGTCCAGGTAGTCGAACAGTGTGAGTTTCAAAACCACTATCGAGAACAGCAGCCAGAAGAAGAATTTATAGTTGAATTTCAGATTGAGGCTTTCCGGCTGTTGCCCATCGCTCCCTATATTATCCATTCCTGTCCTTAGCGCTGAACACGTCTTTGTGACGTAGAAAAGAGTGTACCCACGTTTACAAGGCAGGCAACGAAAGATCCTCAGAAAACCTTTTTCGATAACTCTTGTAAGAATTAACTGCAGGAAGCCTCCCTTCCAATTGAAGGAAATTTCCGAGAAAATCCCGGCCTATTGCGCTTGGCTATTCAGGTCTCTAGCCTTCATCGGTCGCTGCCCAATCAGCGATCAGGTTTGGTAGACCTGAGTGACCTGTGCGCAATGCGCCACCTTCTCAAGGCGCATTTTTTCGGCCTGCGTTTATGGTGGCCGTGCGCTTGGCGTCTTCGGACGCACCGGCTTGCCTGGTCACCGGTCTACCAACCTGCGTACGGCCGCCACCCTGATCGTTTGGTAGCGAAAGGGGCGGCTCCTTTCATTGATCAGGAGTTGCAAACATGCCCGATAAAATCGTCCCCGACCCGCCCACCGCCCTGTTCACCGTCAACGCATCCGTCAGCCAGGAAGAAGCGCTCAACTACGCTTCGGATCTGCTGCGCTGCATCATCACGACGGCCTATGAGTCCGGCGACAGCACTCAGGGCACCAGCCGTGATCTGGCGTTTTCGGTGCTGCACATGGCCGAGATGGCCAAAGCCATGGTTGATCGCTCACTGGAATGCATCGTTTGACCGGATGACAACCCGGGGCCACGCTCGGCCCCGCGCAAACCTCAGTTACGCTGATCCAGCAAGTTCACCACCAGCCGGTCGATCCAGCCCCACAAGCGCTGCTTGACCCGTCGCCACAGCGGTCTGGCCTTCCAGTCTGCCAGCGTGGTCTCGGCGCTCAGGGCGAAGTCTTTTTCAAAGCTGGCGACCACGTCTCGGGTTAGTCCGGGGTCGAGGGCTTCGAGGTTGGCTTCCAGGTTGAAGCGCAGATTCCAGTGATCGAAATTGCACGAGCCGAGACTCACCCAGTCGTCGATCAGGACCATTTTCAGGTGCAGAAAGCACGGCTGGTACTCGAACACCTTGACCCCGGCACGCAGCAGGCGCGGGTAGTAGCGGTGACCGGCGTAGCGTACGGACGGGTGATCGGTGCGCGGCCCGGTCAGCAACAAACGCACATCAACGCCACGTGCCGCCGCCCGACGCAAGGCGCGGCGAACTTTCCAGGTGGGCAGAAAGTAAGGGGTGGCCAGCCAGATCCGCTTTTGCCCGGTGTTCAGCGCACGTACCAGCGACTGCAGGATGTCGCGGTGCTGGCGGGAATCGGCATACGCGACACGACCCAGGCCCTCGCCGGTTATCGGGGCCTTGGGCAGATGATCAAGGCCGAAGTTTTCTTTCGGACGCCAGGCGAAACGCCGGGCGTTGGCGTGGAACTGCCGGTTGAACAGCGCCTGCCAGTCGATCACCAACGGCCCGGTGATTTCGACCATCACTTCGTGCCACTGGCTGGCGTCCTTGTCCGGCTCCCAGAACTCGTCGGTCACACCGGTGCCGCCCACCACGGCCAAGGCCTTGTCCACCACCAGCAGTTTGCGATGGTCGCGGTAGAAGTTACGCACGCCCCGCCGCCAGTGGATCGGATTGTAGAAACGCAGAATCACACCGGCATCGGTCAGTTGCTTGCGCAGGCCGGCGTCGAAGGCTTTGGAACCGAAGTCATCGAACAGGCAGCGCACAATCACGCCACGCCTGCCCGCCTCGACCAGCGCGCGCACGATAGCGTCGGCGCAGGCCCCGGCTTCGACCAGGTACAACTCCAGATCGACCTGCTGCTCGGCGCGATCGATGGCTGCGATCATGCGCGGAAAGAACGCAGGACCGTCGATCAGCAATTGAAAGCGGTTGTTTTCACGCCACGGAAAAATCGCACCGTTCATATCAGCGCGCCGTGAAGATCAGGACAGCCCCGACCGGGACCGAGAGGCTCACCGCCGACAATCCTGCGGCGTTGCGCAAGGCCTTGAAGTCCGGGGTCATATCGAAATCCTGGGCATGGATCACCAGCGGCTCGAGCGTCACGACCTGAAATCGCCGCTCGTCGAGACGCGTCGCCAGCAGCTCGGCGTTATAGCTGTGGGTCTTGCCGCGCAGGCTGACGGTCAGCGGTAAACGCAGTTCCAGTTGTGCGCCGGGCGCGAGGTTATTGATCGGGCGCATGTCTAACTGCGCATTGATCTGAGCAGCCGGAAACTTGCGCACCTGAAACACCTGCTCTCGAAGGCGCTCGTCGCGCAGCGGAATGCCGGTGCTGACTGAATCGGTTTCAACTTCCACTTCAGCCAGCCCCTTGGCGTCGACTTTGCCGTGCAGCACCAGAAAGCGATGCACTTCGGCAATATCGGCATTTTTAGTCGAGGTGAACGAGAGTCGCGACGACTCGTTATCCAGATACCAGTTCGCATGGGCAGGTAACGCCACGGCGGCCAGCATGACCAGCAGCAGGCGATTCATAGTGAGCATGCAGACTCCAGACGTGCAATTGAGGGCCACCTTATCCGCCTGTCTGACCGCTGGCAAACGCCCGCGTTCGGCGGCAATTCATCAGGCCCTCATGGCAGCAGGCGACAACCCTGTCGCTCACCCTGCCAGGACGCGCTGCTGGTGCGTCCCAGGCCGCTGGCAATGACCCGTTTTTGACTGCTGTCGTCGACCAGCGTGCTGGGCAGATACTGCTTGATGTAGCCCTGGCAATACGCTTCGGAATTATTCATGACGTACCTGCACGAGCAGTATTCCTTGGCGGTGTAGGCACTGATGATGGTCGGGAACGCCTGCAGGTTCACACGGTACTGCCAGGCGAGCACGGCAAGTGCGGCAACCATCAGCAACAGCAGGCTGCTGAAGGGACGGCGCAGGATGAACATTCGGCGCGTGCTCATTGACCGCCCTCCTTGCCAAACGCGGCCTGTACGCGCTTGAGCATCTCATTGTGGTTGTAGGTAGCGTCGCGGTCATCGGCATAGCGCACGATCACCAGCTTCTGATCGGGAATCACATACAGCGCCTGCCCCCAATGCCCCAATGCCGCGAAGGTGTCAGGGGGAGCGTCTGGCCACGGTCCTTTGCCGCCATCGGCAGTTCGGTTGAGCCACCATTGGCCAGCGGGCACTTCAACACTGGCATCCACGCCCTCACCGGCAAACGGCGTCAGCACGAAGCCCATCCACTCCTTGTTGAGCAACTGCCGATCCTGCCATTGCCCGCCGCGCTGCATCAGCAGGCCGATGCGGGCCAGATCGCGGGCGGTCATGTAGGCATAGGAAGAGCCTACAAATGTACCCGCGCCATCGGTTTCCCAGACCGCACTGCGGATGCCGAGCGGGTCGAACAGCGCGGTCCATGGGTAACCCGGATAAGCATCATCGCCGACCATCTTTTTCAAGGCCGCCGCCAGAACGGTGCTATCGCCGCTGGAGTAGAGGTAAGTCTTGCCGGGGGGGTGGGCAGCGCGGTGATCGGCGGTGAAGCGCGCCATGTCGTCGCGCCCGCGGGTGTAGAGCATGGCGACCACCGAAGAGTTGAGCGGTGCGTATTCGTAGTCTTCCTGCCAATCCAGACCCGAAGCCCAGTGCATCAGGTCTTTGATGGCGATATCGGGGTGCGCCTTGAACGGCGGGTAGAACTTCGCCACCGGATCATTCAGTTGAAAGCGTCCTTCTGCAAACGCCACCCCCAGCACCGTCGCCATGATGCTTTTGCTTATCGACCAGGTCAGGTGCGGCGTTTGCGCGGTGGTCACACCGCCGTAGCGCTCGTACACGACTTCGCCATCACGAATCACCAGCAGCGCATCGGTGCGAATGCCCTTGCGCGTGGCGTCGTCACGGGGCGGGAAGGCGTAGGCCTCGAGCTCTTCGATGGCCGCAGATCGCGGCACAGACTGAGAAGGCCATTGCTCTGTCGGCCATGTTTGAGCAACGACGCCCTGGGTACTGAAACCCAGAATCAGAACCAGACACAGACGGACAAATCCAAGCGGCATGACAAGGCCTCTACAGAATTATCCGCACACCGTATCAGCGTTTCATGACAGTCAGCTATCAACCCAAGAGCAGACGCAGAGGAAATGGCCACAGCGTTTCCCGTCACACAACCATCACCAAAGCTTCACAGGCATGACACGCCATCTCCCTAGCCTGCAAGTACGGCAAAGCGCCTGGACAAATCAGTCAACCAGCCCTCTCTGCATCTGCAAGGCTGGCTCATGGAGATTCGTATGACCCAGATCGCCCGCATTCGTGACAACACTTCTGAACGTCGTCTTCAGGCCGAGCGCCTGATTGGAGCGCGCGCCTTGCAGGAAGCACAGGCGTTGCGTTTCAGTGTGTTCAGCGAAGAGTTCAACGCCCGTCTCAACGGCGCTGAACAAGGCCTGGACATCGACGATTACGATGTTCACTGCTCGCACATCGGGGTACGCGACCTGAACACCGGGCGTCTGGTTGCCACGACCCGGCTGCTCGACCATCAGGCCGCCAACACGCTGGGACGCTTCTACAGCGAAGAGGAATTCAGCCTGCACGGGCTGGTCAATCTGCAAGGGCCGATCCTCGAACTGGGTCGCACCTGCGTCGATCCGGCCTATCGCAACGGCGGCACCATCGCGGTGTTGTGGAGCGAACTGGCCGAGGTGCTCAACGAAGGCGGTTACAGCTACCTGATGGGCTGCGCGAGCATCCCGATGCAGGACGGCGGTATTCAGGCCCATGCGATCATGCAACGCCTGCGCGAACGCTACCTGTGCAACGAGCACCTGCGCGCCGAGCCGAAGAATCCGCTGCCGACCCTCGACATCCCGAGCAATGTGATCTGCGAGATGCCACCGCTGCTCAAGGCCTACATGCGTCTGGGGGCCAAGATCTGCGGCGAACCGTGCTGGGACGAAGACTTCCAGGTGGCCGACGTGTTCATCCTGCTCAAGCGCGACGACTTGTGCCCGCGCTATGCCCGCCACTTCAAGGCGGCCGTGTGATGAGCCGGTTGCGCGGCTATGCCCGCGTAGTCCGGGTGCTACTGGTCGTAGCGCTCGGATTGACGATTGCCAGCGCGTTCGCGGTCCTGGAACGCACCAGGATCGGAGGTTCGATGGAGCGCAGGCAGCGCTGGAGCCGCTGGTTCATGGCACGCCTGACCAACGCCCTGCCGTTTCGCGTCACCGTGACAGGTCAACTGCCAACCCAACCCATGCTGTGGGTCAGCAACCATGTGTCATGGACCGACATCGCCCTGCTCGGCATGCTCGCGCCGCTGTCGTTTCTGTCGAAGGCCGAAGTGCGGACCTGGCCGGTAGCGGGCTGGCTGGCGCTGAAGGCCGGTACGCTGTTCATTCGTCGCGGATCGGGCGACAGCCGTCTGATCCAGAAGCAGATGTGCAACCATCTGCAGCAAGGCAACGCGCTGCTGATCTTCCCCGAAGGCACCACCACGGACGGCAAAAGCCTGCGCACCTTTCACGGTCGTCTGCTGTCCAGCGCCATCGACGCTGGCGTGCCGATCCAGCCGGTGGCCATTGGTTACTCGCGTGACGGCAAGCCGGACCCGATCGCCCCCTTCATTGGCGACGATGACTTGCTGTCGCACTTGCGCCGACTGTTCGCCAACGAGCAGAGCGATGTGCATATTCACCTGCTGACACCGATTCCGACCGCTGACCAGGAACGCGCCGCACTGGCCTTCAAGGCCCAGCAGGCCGTTCAGGTGGCGTTGTTTGGCGAGCCGCCGGTTCAGCCGAGCGACGAGGTTTCGCGTCCGGCCCGAGCGGCCTGAGCGAAATCCTCGAGTAGCGGATAGAACTCGGCGAAATCCGCACTCAAGGGCTGGTACAGCGCCTGCAGTTCCTGCATGCCGCCGGCCAGCCCTTCGGGTTTTGACAGGCGTCGGGATATCCCGCTCAACACCTGCTCCAGCACTCCGAAATCCCGATACGACCCCAGCCAGTCCTGCGCCGCCATGCGCGGTGCGATCAGCGCCAGCCGCTCGGGCAATTGTGGCTCGGCAGCCAGCGTGCCATAGACCTTGCGGGTGAATGCGTCCAACGGCAGGTCGGCATAACGATGCCAGTCGCGCGCCAGGCAGTGATCGAAAAAAACATCGAGCATGATGCCGGCATAGCGCCGTCTCTGGAGCGGAAAGCGGGCAATGGAGGCCTTGATCAGCGGATGACTGTCAGTGAAGGCGTCGATGCTGCGGTGCAGACGAATCGCCGCCTCCAGTTCCGCAGGAAAACGTCCCGGCAGCGGACCTTTGACGAAATCGCCATACAGGCTGCCAAGCAATTGGGCGGGCCGGTGCCCGCCAAGATGAAGATGTGCCAAGTAGTTCATGGCTGCAAGCCTAGGCCGCTTTCGGGCCCGCTGTCCATATATCGTTATAACCCGATATAGCGATTTGGCTGATCCTAAGCACATAATCATATTTGTATATCGCGAAATATAGATATAAGGTTCGCTCTATCGCGATATATCGCTACACCGCCTGTGAGAACGACATGCAGATCGACCTCGACGACATAATAAAAGCCCTGGCCCACCCGGTCCGCCGAGAAATCCTGACTTGGCTGAAAGACCCGCGTGCGAGCTTTCCCGCCCAGGAGTACTCGATCGAACACGGCGTGTGCGCCGGACAGATCGATCAGCGTGCGGGATTGTCACAATCCACTGTCTCGGCCCATCTGGCGACCTTGCAACGCGCTGGTCTGATCAGCAGCAAGAAGGTCGGCCAATGGCATTTCTTCAGACGCAACGAAGAAGTCATACAGGCATTCGTTCAGGCGCTGGTTGAAGAACTGAACAACCCGACCTGATTTTCCAACGTTTACCAGGAGTTGCCCCGTGCCTCTTTCGCTACTCATTCTGGCTCTGAGCGCCTTCGCCATCGGCACCACCGAATTCGTCATCATGGGCCTGCTGCCCGATGTGGCAGCCGACCTCGGCGTATCGATCCCCGGTGCAGGCTGGCTGGTGACCGGCTATGCGCTGGGCGTCGCTGTCGGTGCACCGTTCATGGCCATGGCCACGGCAAAACTGCCGCGCAAGGCCGCGCTGGTCACGCTGATGGGGATTTTCATCATCGGCAATCTGCTCTGTGCGCTGGCCAGTGACTACAACGTCCTGATGTTCGCCCGCGTGGTGACTGCACTGTGTCACGGTGCGTTCTTCGGCATCGGCTCGGTGGTTGCCGCAGGTCTGGTGCCCGCCAACCGGCGTGCCTCAGCGGTGGCCTTGATGTTCACCGGCCTGACACTGGCCAACGTACTGGGCGTGCCGCTGGGTACTGCGCTGGGTCAATACGCGGGCTGGCGCTCGACCTTCTGGGCCGTCACGGTCATCGGGGTGATTGCGCTGATCGGCCTGATCCGCTTCCTGCCGACCAACCGCAACGAAGAAAAGCTCGACATGCGCGCTGAACTCGGCGCCCTCAGAGGGGCCGGCATCTGGCTGTCGCTGACCATGACTGCGCTGTTTTCAGCGTCCATGTTCACCCTGTTCACCTACATCGCCCCACTGCTCGGCGAAGTCACCGGCGTATCGCCCAACGGCGTGACCTGGACCCTGCTGTTGATCGGCCTGGGCCTGACCGCCGGCAACGTGATTGGCGGCAAGATGGCCGACCGCCGCCTGGCGTCCACGCTGATTGGCGTATTCGTCTCGATGGCGGTGATCTCCACCGTACTCAGCTGGACCAGCACCGCGCTGATCCCGGCTGAAATCACGCTGTTCCTCTGGGCAGTCGCGGCCTTCGCCGCCGTCCCGGCCCTGCAGATCAACGTGGTGACGTTCGGCAAAGCCGCACCGAACCTGGTGTCAACCCTGAACATCGGCGCCTTCAACGTCGGCAACGCGCTGGGCGCCTGGGTCGGTGGCAGCGTCATCGCCCACGGTCTGGGCCTGACCAGCGTACCGCTGGCCGCCGCCATCCTGGCCGTGCTGGCGCTGCTGATTACCCTGATTACCTTTCGCCAGACCGGCAACCCCGAGCTGGCACCTGCTACGCATTGATCAATTACGAGGATTCGACACATGACGACTATCTTTGACCCGATCACCCTGGGCGATCTGCAACTGCCCAACCGCATCATCATGGCCCCACTGACGCGCTGCCGTGCCGATGAAGGCCGTGTACCGAACGCGATGATGGCCGAGTATTACGTTCAGCGTGCCTCGGCGGGCCTGATCCTGACCGAAGCCACCTCTGTGACGCCAATGGGCGTGGGCTACCCCGACACCCCGGGCATCTGGTCCAACGATCAGGTGCGTGGCTGGAGCAACATCACCAAGGCAGTGCATAACGCCGGTGGCCGCATTGCCCTGCAGTTGTGGCACGTGGGCCGTATTTCCCACCCTGCCTACCTGAACGGCGAAACCCCGGTCGCGCCAAGTGCAATCGCAGCCGAAGGCCATGTCAGCCTGATGCGTCCGATCACCCCATTGCCAACCCCGCGGGCGCTGGAACTGGCGGAAATCGGTGACATCGTCGAGGCGTATCGCGTCGGTGCGGAAAACGCCAAGGCGGCGGGCTTCGACGGCGTGGAAGTGCATGGCGCCAACGGCTATCTGCTTGAACAGTTCCTGCTGACCGGCACCAACCAGCGCACCGACGAGTACGGCGGTTCGGTGGAAAATCGTGCGCGTCTGCTGCTGGAAGTCACGGATGCCGTCATCGAAGTCTGGGGCGCTGGCCGTGTAGGCGTTCACCTCTCGCCTCGCTTCGACATGCACGACATGAGCGATGCAAACCGCGCCGAAACCTTCAGCTACGTGGCTAAAGAGCTCGGCAAGCGCGGTATCGCGTTCATCTGTGCCCGTGAGCGTGATGCTGAAGACAGCCTTGGCCCACAGTTGAAGAAGGATTTCGGCGGCGTCTACATCGCCAACGAGAAATTCACCAAGGACACTGCCAACGCCTGGCTGGCAGAAGGCAAGGCCGACGCCATTGCCTTTGGCGTGCCTTACATCGCCAACCCGGACCTGCCTGAGCGTCTGGCCAGCGATGCGCCTCTGAATGAAGCCCATCCGGAAACGTTCTACGGCAAAGGGCCAGTCGGCTACATCGACTACCCACGGATGTAAACCGCTGTCGTAAGACCAGAAACCCCGATTCGCAGGAATCGGGGTTTCTTCGTATCTGCACCTGGATTTACTGGCCAGCGCTCCCTCGGCGAACTGCCGCGCTGAAGGCGGCAGAGGATGCCAAGGTCAACGGCGTGCGTTGAGCTGTTGCGACAGGTTCTGGATCTGGCTGTTCAGGGTATTGATGTTACGAGTCACCTGAGCACGAAACGCATCGAACTCGGCCGTATTGGCTTCTGCCGAAGGCGCCGGGCGGTTTTCCTGTTCGCTTTTCAGCACCATCAGGTCCTGTTCCAGGCGTTCGACAGCGGCAGACGGGTTGCCCTGCTTTTTCAACGTGGCGACATCGGCCGCCACGCTTTTGATCTGCGCATCCAGCTTGCCCTGATCCGCCTGAGCGGTCTTCAGGTCAGGCAACGCGGCCTTGAGCGTGGTCAGTTCAGCGACAACGCTTTTGAGCTGTTCCTGCAACTGCGCGTTTTCACTCTGCTGCTGGGCGGTTTGCGCGGCCATCTGCTCCAGACGTTTGTCGAGACTGCCCTGCTGACCTTCAACGCCTTCGCGTTGTTTGTCCTGATCTTCCAGTTGCGCTTCCAGCAACTTGATACGCTGCTTGAGCGCCTCTCCATCACTGGAAAGCGCTTCGGTCGCGACCACCTTGCCGGAAATATCCTGCAAGCGCCCCGCCGCTTCTTCGCTGATGCGCGCAAAGCTTTCCTGAGTCGCCACCAACTGCTGCTCCATCAGGGAAACCTGCTGAAAGCTCCACCAGCCCAAACCGCAGAAAGCAATGAACAACGCACCGACCAATGCCCACAAAGGCCCGGTGCTCGGCGCCTTGACCTTGACTACAGGCGTGGTGCGCGAATAGACGGTGGTGCGCTCGCGTGCGCTATTGCTCGGCGCGAAGTCGTCATCATCGTCCTTGGCGCTCAGGCTGGGAACGTCATCGACGTCGTCGTAGGGATCGTTGCGCATGAATAACCCTTCAGGAAGCTGTTAAATCAAAGTTCGTAGATCAAAGTTGGGCAGTATAACAACAGCGCAGAATCAATCTCACTGTGCCACTACCGCTTTCAGATCGCGTGCTGTGCCTGCCACCAGCCACAGAATTCATCCAGCGCCGTCCACAGGCTGACCTGGGGCTGATAATCCAGATAATGCCTGGCGCGGCTGATATCAAGCGTGAAATCCCTGTTCATGACCTGCATGCCCACTCTCGACAGGGTAGGTTCAGGTCTGCCCGGCCACAGCATACAGGCGGCCTCATTGATCGCCGCAGCGCTGTAGGCCAGCCCGTATGAACGATAACGGGTGGCCTGAGGCAAGTGCATCTGCCGCATCACATAATTGATCGCGTCCCACAGCGGGACCGGCGTGCCATTGCTGATGTTGTAGGCCTTGCCCAGTGCAGAACCCGTTGCCAGCAAGCTGCTCAGCAGGGCTTCGTTGAGGTTCTGCATGCTGGTGAAATCCACCACGTTCAAGCCGTTGCCGACAATCGCCAGGCGCCTCTTGCGCTGCATGTGCAGCAGACGCGGGAAAATGCTGTTATCGCCCGCGCCGGTGACAAAGCGTGGCCGCAGGGCAATGACTTCCAGCCCGAACTCTTCGGCACCGAAGACCTTTTGCTCGGCCAGATACTTGGTGGCCGCGTAGTGATTGTGAAAGCGCTTGGGCACCTGCTCTTCCTTGATGCCACGGTGCGAGTGGCCATCAAAGTAGATCGACGGCGAAGATAGATGAACCAGCCTTCGCACCCTCTGTTTCAGGCAGCCCTCGACGATGTTTTCCGTGAGCTGCACGTTGCCCTGCATGAAATCCTGGCGACGTCCCCACGTACCGACCGAGCCCGCGCAATGCACGACCGCTTCCACGTCATCGCACAGTGCGCGCACCAGATAAGGATCGGCGAGGTCGCCCTGAATAAACTCGGCACCGCGCCTGACCAGGTGCTCGACACCTTCGGCACGACGGCCATTGATCCGCACGCTCATGCCCTGCTCAAGGGCAAAACGCGCAAAGCGTCCGCCGATGAAGCCGCTCGCGCCGGTGACCAGAATCTTCATTTACCGCTCCGTTAACGCGTCTGCAGGAAAGGCAAACCCTGCCTGCATGGATTACACATGATCCTGTTGACGATCAGTCTTCGCTCAGCGGCACCAGCCAGTGAGCCGAATGTTGCGCAAGATGTTCGGTGAGGCGCGTCAGAAGCTGCCCACCATTGCGCCAATGATGCCAGTAGAGCGGCACATCGATGCAACGGTCCGGCAGTAATTCGAGCAGCGTGCCGTTGCGCAACTGGTCGCGCACCTGCAACTCGGGCGCCAGCCCCCAGCCCATGCCCGCCTCGATCATACGGATGAAACCTTCGGAGGAAGGACACAAATGATGCTCGAAGCCGTCCTGAACACCCAACATAGCCAGATACCGATGCTGCAGAAGATCGTCCGGGCCGTATACCAAGGCAGCGGATCTGGCGAGCGTCTCTGGGCTGACACCGTCCGGGAAATGGCGGGCGATGAACGCGGGACTGGCCAGCGCCCGATAGCGCATGGCCCCCAGCAACTGGCTGCGTGCCCCCGCCACCGGACGCTCGCTGCCACACAGGCAGGCCGCCACCTCACCGGCGCGCATGCGCTTGAGGCCTACGTCCTGATCTTCGACAACCAGATCCAGCAGCAAACGGTGTTGCGTACAAAACGCGCCAATGGCCGGCGCCCACCAGGTTGCCAGACTGTCGGCATTCAAGGCGATTCGCAAACGCTCGGGCATGCCCTCCTCGTCCAGTGCCGGTACCTGACTTTGCAGATCGCGCTCCAGCAGGCGGACCTGCTGCACGTGATTGAGCAGGCGCCGGCCGATGTCGGTCGGGCTCGGCGGCGTGGCGCGTACCAGCACCGGCAGGCCAATGCGCGCCTCCAGCAATTTGATGCGTTGCGAGACTGCTGACTGAGAAAGCCCAAGCACCTGAGCGGCGCGCTCGAACCCGGCCTGCTCGATCACGGCCGCCAGCGCCGACAGCAATTTGTAGTCGAACATCAGTTTTCCTAATGAGCGATGAAGATTATTGGTTTTCCTTATAACCCTCACCCTCTGAGAATGGCTACCTGAATCCGCTCAATGGAACATCCTCATGTGGCAAAGCTACCTCAATGGGCTGCTGATCGCGGCAGGCCTGATCATGGCGATCGGTACTCAAAATGCTTTTGTGCTGGCTCAGGGCCTGCGTCGTGAACATCATGTGGCCGTGGCGATGCTGTGCATTGTCTGCGACGCCATCCTGGTGGCTGCAGGCGTGTTCGGTCTGGCCAACGTGCTGGCGCAGAATCCGACGCTGCTGGCGGTGGCGCGCTGGGGCGGCGTGATATTCCTGAGCTGGTATGGCCTGCAGGCATTACGCCGCGCCTGCTCGCGGCAGAGCCTGGAACACAGCGCAGCGGTTGGCAGAAAATCACTGCGCACCGTGTTGCTCAGCGCATTGGCCGTTACCTTGCTCAACCCGCACGTCTATCTGGACACCGTGTTGCTGATTGGCTCGCTGGGCGCACAACAGGGCGTGCCTGGCGCGTATGTCGCCGGTGCAGCCAGCGCTTCGCTGCTGTGGTTCTCGAGCCTCGCCCTGGGCGCGGCATGGCTGGCTCCCTGGCTGGCCCGACCTGCCACCTGGCGGATGCTGGACCTGATGATCGCAGTGATGATGTTCAGCGTGGCCGTGCAGTTGATCCGCTCGGCCTGACGGATTTCATGACCGCAGAGTCAAACCCGTGGGAACCTCTATCCCACACAGTTGTTGCGTGGTTAAGGCGCAGACCCGGTGCTATGATCCGGGGTCTGCGCCGCAAAAGAGTAAAACTCCCGGTGCATGCTGTATCTGGCCGCCCGTGATCGGCCGTGCGACTACCGCAATTGACCTGAAAGGAGATAAACCATGGCTTTTGAATTGCCGCCACTGCCCTACGCCAAAGACGCTCTGGTGCCGCACATTTCTGCGGAGACTCTGGAATATCACCACGACAAGCACCACAACACCTACGTCGTGAACCTGAACAACCTGGTGCCTGGCACCGAGTTCGAAGGCAAGACCCTGGAAGAGATCATCAAGACCTCCTCGGGCGGTATCTTCAACAACGCCGCTCAGGTCTGGAACCACACGTTCTACTGGAACTGCCTGGCTCCTAACGCTGGCGGCGAGCCTACCGGCGCTCTGGCCGAAGCCATCAACAAGGCGT
Organism: Pseudomonas sp. ICMP 10191; assembly: GCF_001467335.1. NCBI lineage: Bacteria > Pseudomonadati > Pseudomonadota > Gammaproteobacteria > Pseudomonadales > Pseudomonadaceae > Pseudomonas > Pseudomonas sp. ICMP 10191. Next base: position 3,031 of record NZ_LKGW01000108.1, on the reverse strand, counting down.
TCGGTTCCTTCGACAAGTTCAAGGAAGAGTTCAGCAAGACTTCCATCGGCACTTTCGGCTCCGGCTGGGGCTGGCTGGTGAAGAAGGCTGATGGATCCCTGGCATTGGCCAGCACCATCGGTGCCGGCAACCCGCTGACCAGCGGCGACACCCCGCTGCTGACCTGCGATGTGTGGGAACACGCCTACTACATCGACTACCGCAATCTGCGTCCGAAGTACGTAGAAGCGTTCTGGAACCTGGTGAACTGGGACTTCGTGGCCAAGCAATTCGCAGCCTGATTCCAGCCTCATCGAAAAACCCGGCCTCGCGTCGGGTTTTTTATGTTTCCCGGCCTGTAAGGGCCGCCTGCCAGACGTTTGTTTCACATATAGCGTCAACCGCCTGCCTGCCGGTCAGGCGAATCGCAAATCTTTTTTCGCCTGCCGCTCGTACTTTGTGTATTGTCGGAAAACGCTCGCTGACTCGTAATACAACTTAATTCTCTATGACGTAATTCTTTACAGTGTTCTGCTCTAGTTACCTACCTGGCCACCCGACGCATTGAGGTGGCTTTGGCCAGCAGGTGCAAGGAACGCGAAGATCAGCCAGGCGCACCGGTTGTGACAAGGTCACGGCGTGCGGGTCTGGTTTTTCGAGGGTCATGAGGCGATATGCCCTCCGACACTAACTAAGGAACGGCCATTGAAGCTGGAACTCAAGAACAGCCTGTCGGTAAAGTTGCTGCGCGTTGTGCTGCTTTCGGCGCTTCTGGTAGGCGTCCTGCTCAGCTGTGCGCAAATCGTCTTCGACGCCTACAAGACACGTCAGGCTGTGGCGAGCGACGCCGAGCGGATTCTCGGCATGTTCCGCGATCCGTCGACACAGGCCGTCTACAGCCTGGACCGCGAGATGGGCATGCAGGTCATCGAAGGCCTGTTCCAGGATGACTCGGTGCGCATGGCGTCCATCGGGCACCCTAACGAAAGCCTGCTCGCCGAGAAAGACCGGCCGCTGAAGACGTCCCCTACGCGGTGGCTGACAGACCTCATCCTTGGCCAGGAACGCAGCTTCACCACTCAACTGGTAGGCCGCAGCCCCTACAGCGAGTATTACGGCGACCTGCGCATCACGCTGGACACGGCCAATTACGGTGAAAGCTTTCTGGTCAATGCCGGAATCATCTTTGTCGCGGGCGTGCTGCGTGCGCTGGCAATGGGGCTGGTGCTGTATCTGGTCTATCACTGGCTGCTGACCAAGCCGCTGTCGAAGATCATCGAGCACCTGATCGCGATCAACCCCGACCGCCCCAGCGAACACCAATTGCCGTTGCTTAAAGGCCACGAGAAAAACGAATTGGGGATCTGGGTCAACACCGCCAACCAGTTGCTGGCCTCCATCGAACGCCACACTTACCTGCGCCATGAGGCCGAAAACAATCTGCAGCGCATGGCGCAATACGATTTCCTCACCGGTCTGCCCAACCGACTTCAGTTGCAGACCGGGCTGGACAGGATTCTGGAAGATGCAGGACGCCAGCAACACCGAGTGGCGGTGTTGTGCGTGGGTCTGGATGACTTCAAAGGCATCAACGAACAGTTCAGCTACCAGTCCGGCGATCAATTGCTGCTCGCACTCGCTGACCGTCTGCGCGCGCACAGCGTGCGACTCGGGGCACTGGCGCGCCTGGGCGGCGACCAGTTTGCGCTGGTGCAATCCAACATCGAGCAGCCCTACGAGGCGGCAGAGCTGGCGCAAAATATTCTGGATGAGCTGGAAGCGCCGTTCATCGTCGGTGATCAACAGATTCGACTGCGGGCAACCATCGGCATCACCCTGTTTCCCGAAGACGGCGACAGCACCGAGAAGTTGCTGCAAAAAGCCGAGCAGACTATGACGCTGGCCAAGGCCCGCTCGCGTAACCGTTATCAGTTCTACATCGCCAGCGTAGACAGCGAAATGCGCCGCCGCCGCGAACTTGAAAAAGACCTGCGCGAAGCCCTGCCACTCAATCAGTTGTATCTGGTCTATCAACCGCAGATCAGCTATCGCGATCACCGTATCGTCGGCGTGGAAGCGCTGATCCGCTGGCAGCATCCGGAACATGGCCTGGTGCCGCCGGACGTATTCATCCCGCTGGCCGAACAGAACGGCAGCATCATCGCCATCGGGGAATGGGTGCTGGATCAGGCCTGCCGCCAACTGCGCGAATGGCTCGACCAGGGTTTTACCGACTTGCGCATGGCAGTCAACCTGTCGACTGTGCAGTTGCATCACGCGGAGTTGCCGCGTGTGGTCAACAACCTGCTGCAGATCTATCGCTTGCCACCGCGCAGCCTGGAACTGGAAGTGACCGAAACCGGGCTGATGGAAGATATCAACACCGCCGCCCAGCACCTGTTGAGCTTGCGACGCTCCGGCGCCTTGATTGCCATTGATGACTTCGGCACCGGCTACTCATCGCTGAGCTACCTGAAAAGTCTGCCGCTGGACAAGATCAAGATTGACCGCAGCTTCGTGCAGGACCTGATTGACGACGACGATGACGCCACCATCGTGCGAGCCATTATCCAGTTGGGCAAAAGCCTGGGCATGCAAGTCATTGCCGAAGGCGTGGAGACCGTCGAGCAGGAGGCCTACGTGGTGACCGAGGGCTGTCATGAAGGCCAGGGCTATCTGTACAGCAAGCCGTTGCAGGGTCGGGAGTTGCTGGCCTACCTCAAGCAGTCGCGTCAGGACCACGCCACCAGCCTGTGAGCCGACCTGCACACTTCCGGCCATTCACGTCATCTTGAAACCGACTGTTACAACCTGCCGGATGTCCGAATACGCCGACACAGGCTTTTTGCCTTTACACCGAATGCAAATCTTTCGCATTATGTCGCAGATTTTATGGGCGCACCCCGCCATCACCTTTATCGACGCAGGATTCCGTCATGATTCGTATGCCTCTGGCAACCGCTAGTCTGTTGGCCATCGCTATCTCTCTCGCCGGTTGTGGCGAAGGCAAGGACAAGGCTGCCGCCCCGGCACCCGCGCCAGCCGCTGCTCC
>NZ_LKGW01000107.1:0-99757 GCF_001467335.1 Pseudomonas sp. ICMP 10191 | reverse complement strand
ACGAGCGAAGGCAAGACAAGGCAAAAACAGGCGAAAACGGCCGGGGTCGCGACCGACCTTAGGTGTTCTAAATGAGCATTTTTCGCCTGTTTTTAACGCAGTATTGCCAAGCGCAGTAGTTTTTACACAGTCTGGGAAGGACGCTGCCCGAGCCTCTAAGGAGCAACCATGAGCCTGCCCGATCCCGCCGAACTGATTCGTCAGATGGCCACTGACCTGAACGCTCACCTGAGCAAGCGCGGCATCAGCGACCCTCGTTTCATCGGCATCCGCACTGGCGGTGTCTGGGTTGCCCAGGCGCTGCTCAAGGCACTGAACAACCCCGCTCCGCTGGGCACGCTGGACGTTTCGTTCTATCGCGATGATTTCAGCCAGAACGGCCTGCACCCTCAGGTGCGCCCTTCTGAACTGCCGTTCGAGATCGAAGGCCAGCATCTGGTGCTGATCGATGACGTGCTGATGAGCGGCCGCACCGTCCGCGCCGCGCTCAACGAACTGTTCGATTACGGACGCCCGGCCAGTGTCACGCTGGTCTGCCTGCTGGACCTGGACGCCGGTGAACTGCCGGTGCGTCCGAACGTGGTCGGCGCCACCCTGTCGCTGGCACCGAATGAACGCATCAAGCTGTCCGGCCCCGAGCCGCTGGCGCTCGAACTTCAAGACCTCTCCACCGCCCTTTAAGAGTCCATTGCGATGACGCCTCTCGACGCCAAGCGCCCGCTGCAGCTCAACCACTTGGGCCAGCTGCGCCATTTCCTGTCTCTGGACGGCTTGCCCCGCGAGCTGCTTACCGAAATTCTCGACACGGCCGACTCGTTCCTTGAAGTCGGCGCCCGGGCGGTCAAGAAAGTCCCGTTGTTGCGCGGCAAGACGGTGTGCAACGTGTTCTTCGAGAACTCCACGCGCACCCGCACCACCTTTGAGCTGGCAGCCCAGCGCCTGTCAGCCGACGTGATCACGCTGAACGTCTCGACCTCGTCCACCAGCAAGGGGGAAACGCTGTTCGACACCTTGCGCAACCTCGAAGCGATGGCCGCCGACATGTTCGTCGTGCGCCACGCCGACTCGGGTGCGGCGCACTTCATTGCCGAGCACGTATGCCCGGACGTCGCGATCATCAACGGCGGCGACGGACGCCATGCCCACCCGACCCAAGGCATGCTCGACATGCTGACCATCCGCCGTCACAAAGGCGGTTTCGAGAACCTGTCGGTGGCCATCGTCGGTGACATCCTGCATTCACGGGTCGCACGCTCCAATATGCTTGCGCTCAAGGCGCTGGGCTGCCCGGATATCCGCGTGATCGGGCCGAAAACCCTGCTGCCGGTAGGCGTCGAGCAATACGGGGTCAAGGTCTACACCGACCTCAACGAAGGTTTGAAGGACGTGGACGTGGTCATCATGCTGCGTCTGCAGCGTGAACGCATGACCGGCGGCCTGCTGCCCAGCGAAGGCGAGTTCTACCGCCTGTTCGGCCTGACCACCGCGCGCCTGGCGGCTGCGAAGCCGGATGCGATTGTGATGCACCCCGGCCCGATCAACCGAGGCGTGGAAATCGAATCGGCAGTGGCCGACGGCGCGCATTCGGTGATTCTCAATCAAGTGACTTACGGTATCGCGATCCGCATGGCGGTGCTGTCCATGGCCATGAGCGGACAAAACGCACAACGCCAATTCGAACAGGAGAACGCCCAGTGAAGCTCAGCATCCTCGGCGCTCGCGTCATCGACCCGGTCAGCGGGCTGGATCAAATCACTGACCTGCACCTTGAAGCAGGCAAACTCAGCGCCATCGGTTCGGCCCCGGCGGGTTTCGAGCCCACTCAGACCATCGACGCTACCGGGCTGGTCGCAGCACCGGGCCTTGTCGACCTCAATGTGTCCTTGCGCGAACCTGGCTACAGTCGCAAGGGCAGCATCGCCAGCGAAACCCGCGCAGCGGTGGCAGGCGGCGTGACCAGCCTGTGCTGCCCGCCACGTACCAAACCGGTGCTCGACACCTCGGCAGTGGCCGAGCTGATCCTCGACCGCGCCCGTGAGGCCGGGTTCAGCAAGGTGTTCCCCATCGGGGCGCTGAGCAAGGGCCTGGAAGGCGAACAGCTGGCAGAACTGATCGCCCTGCGCGACGCAGGTTGCGTGGCCTTCGGCAATGGTCTGAGCAGCTTCAGCAACACCCGCACGCTGTGCCGGGCACTGGAATATGCGGCGACCTTCGACCTGACGGTGATTTTCAACTCGCAGGATCGTGATCTGGCCGAAGGCGGTCTGGCACACGATGGTCCGACGGCCAGTTTCCTGGGTCTGGCGGGCATTCCCGAGACGGCCGAAACCGTAGCGATGGCTCGCGACCTGTTGCTGGTCGAACAGAGCGGTGTACGTGCGCACTTCAGCCAGCTGACCAGTGCCCGTGGCGCGGCGCTGATCGCCCAGGCACAGGCGCGCGGTCTGCCGGTGACGGCGGATGTGGCGTTGTATCAGTTGATTCTGACTGACGAGGCGCTGATCGACTTCTCCAGCCTCTATCACGTCCAGCCGCCGCTGCGCACCCGCGCTGACCGCGATGGTCTGCGTGAAGCGGTGAAGAGCGGTGTCATTCAGGCGATTTCCAGCCATCACCAGCCGCACGAACGCGATGCCAAGCTGGCGCCGTTTGGCGCTACGGAGCCGGGCATCAGCAGCGTCGAACTGTTGCTGCCGCTGGCCATGACCCTGGTGGATGACGGCCTGCTGGACCTGCCGAGCCTGATCGCCCGCCTGAGCAGCGGCCCTGCCGCCGCGCTGCGCCTGCCGGCCGGCAAGCTGAGCGCAGGAGCGCCTGCAGACATCGTCCTGTTCGACCCTGCCGCCTCGACGGTTGCCGGCGAGACCTGGCTGTCAAAAGGCGAAAACTGCCCCTTCATCGGTCACTGCCTGCCCGGTTCGGTACGCTACACACTGGTGGATGGACGGATCAGCTACAGCCGTTGAGCCCGCTCCGGGCTCTCGCTCCCACGTTCCTCGTTGCATCACTGTGGGAGCGAGCCGGGCGACGCTCTGCGTCAGCCCCTCTGCCCAAGCCTTACCTGCGTCGGGCGTTCTTCATCGAGATCTGGTCATTCAATGTCCAGAAGTCATAGAGGATGCCCACCAGAAACAGCCCGCCGGTAAACAGGTAGATAATCCCGGTAATCCACTTGCCCTGGTACATGCGGTGCACGCCGAACAGGCCGAGGAAGGTCAGCAGCACCCACGCAACGCTGTAGTCGGTGGAGCCGGGGGTAAAGCGCAGGTCGGCGTCACGGTCCATCGACGGGATCAGGAACAGGTCGATCAGCCAGCCAATGCCAAACAGACCGAACGTGAAGAACCAGATGGTCCCGGTGACCGGTTTGCCGTAGTAGAAGCGATGCGCTCCCAGGAAGCCGAAAATCCACATCAGGTAACCCATGACCTTGCTGTGTGTGTCTGAACGATAGGCGTTCATTTTTGCCCTCTTTGCGCTGATAGAAAAAAATACATAACAAAATTGTGACTTGGTTTCCCTATTCCGACGTATGGCACATGAGGCGGTTTAATGCCGCCAAGCCCTTGTCGCTAAAGGGATTAGCCCGAAAAAAGAAAGAGTCTGTCGCATAAAACGCAATGATGCCACTGTGATGCGCTCGACAAATGGGGTCAGTTTTTTTGAAAAAGCTGTTATAAAGTTGCGCGCTGACCACCATGAGCCCTGCCGAATGCGTCCTTTTTTCAAGACATGGCTAACCATTTGCCTATTTATGCCACTGGCCGCCCACGCCACCAATCGTGAGCAACAACTTCCTGCGAGCTTCACGGGCTACACCGCCAAAAGCCACTCTTCACCGGCACTCGCGACTCGCAATGCACCCAAGGAAGCCACCACCACCCGAACTCAGTACGGCGCTACCAGCGCCGTCCAGAAGCCGCTTTCACGCAAGAACGCCAAAAAAATCGCGGCCTTGCAGGCTTCTGCACCTGCCAAGCAAGGCAGCGCCGTTGTAAAACGCGCCTTGCAGGCTGTGGGCACGCCTTATCGCTGGGGCGGCACCACGCCCGGCAAAGGCCTGGACTGCAGCGGACTGGTCAAATACGCCTACACGGATGTCCGTGAGGTCGACCTGCCACGCACCTCCAATGCCATGGCCCAGGGTCATGGTCAGACGGTGGATCGCAAGGATCTGAAACCCGGTGACCTGCTGTTCTTCAATATCAAGAGCCGCAACATCAACCACGTCGCCATTTACCTGGGCGACAACAAGTTCGTTCATGCGCCGCGCCGTGGCAAGGCCGTAACTGTCGATACGCTGAACAAACCGTATTGGAACAGTCACTACAAGATCGCCAAGCGCGTGCTGCCCAAGCAACCAGGACAGATGCGTGTGGTTCAGCGCTGATCCTGGTGTGAATCCGCGGTCCGCAAGCCGCATCTGAAAAAAAGGGNCTGCAGCCTCCCTGCGATCAGAAGTTATCCGGCACCTTGGCACGTTCGCGCGCGCTTTCGCGGGTGATCAGCCCCTTCTTCACCAGATCGGCCAGGCACATGTCCAGCGTTTGCATGCCCATCGAGCCGCCCGTCTGGATCGACGAATACATCTGCGCCACCTTGTCCTCGCGGATCAGGTTACGGATCGCCGGGGTGCCCATCATGATTTCGTGTGCCGCCACGCGTCCGCCGCCGACCTTCTTGAGCAACGCCTGCGAAACCACGGCGTGCAGCGATTCGGAGAGCATCGAGCGAATCATCGATTTTTCCTGAGCCGGAAACACATCGACGATCCGGTCGATGGTCTTGGCTGCTGATGTGGTGTGCAGCGTGCCGAATACCAGGTGGCCGGTTTCAGCCGCGGTCAGCGCCAGGCGGATGGTCTCCAGGTCACGCATCTCCCCGACCAGAATCACGTCCGGGTCTTCACGCAACGCCGAGCGCAGCGCCTCCGAGAAGCCCAGTGTGTCGCGGTGCACCTCGCGCTGGTTGACCAGGCACTTCTTCGACTCGTGGACGAATTCGATCGGGTCCTCGATGGTAAGAATGTGGTGATGCTTGTTGTTATTCAGGTAGTCGATCATCGCCGCCAGGGTGGTCGACTTGCCTGAGCCGGTCGGACCGGTGACCAGAATCAGGCCACGCGCCACGTCGGTAATCTTCCGAAACACACTGCCCATGCCCAAGTCTTCCATGCTCAGGATTTTCGAAGGGATGGTCCGGAAGACCGCGCCAGCACCGCGGTTCTGGTTGAAAGCGTTGACCCGAAACCGCGCCACGCCCGGCACTTCGAAGGAAAAGTCGGTTTCCAGCCGTTCTTCGAAGTCCTGCCGTTGCTTGTCGTTCATGATGTCGTAGATCAGCGCCTTGACCTCCTTCGCGTCCAGCGGAGGCAGGTTGATACGCCGTACATCGCCGTCGACGCGGATCATTGGCGGCAGACCTGCAGAGAGGTGCAAATCCGACGCGCCCTGTTTGGCACTGAAGGCCAGCAGCTCGGTAATATCCATACAGCTCCTCAATCACATAGAATGCCGCAGACTTTAGCCCTGCTGGCGCAAATCAATGTCCACGATAGCAGCGAACATTTCAACGCTCGAACAGCGAATTCGCGACGCAGCGCTTGCTGCTGAGCGCGATCCAGCGTCCGTCGGCCTGCTGGCGGTGAGTAAAACCAAGCCCGCCAGTGACCTGCGTGAAGCTTACACCGCAGGTTTGCGCGATTTTGGCGAAAATTATTTACAGGAAGCACTGGGCAAACAGCTCGAACTGAGCGACCTACCCTTGTGCTGGCACTTTATTGGCCCCATTCAATCGAACAAGACGCGAGCTATCGCCGAGAACTTCGACTGGGTACATTCCGTGGACCGCCTGAAAATCGCTCAACGCCTGTCCGAGCAACGCCCCGAAGCGCTTGAACCGCTGAACATCTGCATTCAGGTGAACGTCAGTGGCGAAGCCAGCAAATCGGGCTGTACGCCTCAGGACCTGCCTGCGCTGGCCGCGGCCATCAGCGCCCTGCCGCGACTCAGGTTGCGCGGCCTGATGGCTATCCCCGAGCCTACAGACGATCCTGCGGCGCAGAACGCATCCTTCGCCGCAGTGCGCACGCTGCAGGAGCAATTGCACCTGCCGCTCGACACACTTTCCATGGGCATGAGCCACGACCTGGAAGCCGCCGTTGCACAAGGCGCGACCTGGGTGCGCATCGGCACCGCTCTTTTTGGCGCCCGCGACTATGGCCAGCCATAACCTCTTCATAAGGACCCCTTCATGAGCAAGACCCGTATTGCCTTCGTTGGTGCCGGAAACATGGCCGCCAGCCTGATCGGCGGCCTGCGCGCCCAGGGCGTGGAGGCGGCACTGATCAGTGCCAGTGCGCCGGGTGCCGAAACCCGCGAGCGCATCGCCAACGATCACGGCATCCAGGTATTCGCCGACAACGCCGACGCGATCAATGGCGCCGACGTGGTGGTACTGGCGGTCAAGCCGCAGATGATGAAAAACGTCTGCCAGGCCTTGAAGCCCAGTCTCGAACCTCACCAGCTGATTGTTTCGGTCGCGGCCGGCATCACCTGCGCCAGCCTGACGCAATGGCTGGGCGAGCAGCCGGTGGTGCGCTGCATGCCCAATACGCCCTCACTGCTGCGTCAGGGTGCCAGCGGGTTGTACGCGACCGACAACGTCACGCCAGAGCAGCGTGAGCAGGCCGAGGCGTTGCTGGCCGCAGTCGGCATCGCGGTCTGGGTCGAGCAGGAAAAACACATGGACGCTGTCACGGCAGTGTCCGGCAGTGGCCCGGCGTATTTCTTTCTGATGATGGAAGCGATGACTGCGGCAGGCGTGAAACTGGGTCTGCCGGAGGACATTGCTAAAAAGCTGACCCTGCAGACAGCGCTGGGCTCGGCCTTGATCGCGACTGGCAGTGATGCAGGCGCTGGCGAACTGCGTCGTCGCGTTACATCGCCGGGCGGGACCACTGAGGCGGCCATCAAGGCATTTCAGGCGGGCGGCTTCGAGGCACTGGTGGAAACGGCACTGACCGCCGCAGACCATCGTGCAGCCGAGCTGGCTGAACAACTGGGCAAATAATTTTCGGGTTTTCTGGAGCAGATCGATGATCGGATTGAACACCGCTGCAATTTACGTCCTGCAGACGCTTGGCAGTCTTTACCTGCTGATCGTGCTGTTGCGCTTCGTCCTGCAACTGGTACGGGCCAACTTCTACAACCCGCTGTGCCAGTTCATCGTGCGCGCCACCCAGCCGCTGCTCAAGCCGCTGCGACGCATCATCCCCAGCCTGTTCGGGCTGGACATGTCGTCGCTGGTGCTGGCGATCATCGTGCAGATGATCCTGATGGCCCTGACCCTGCTGCTGATGTTCGGCACCACGGGCGACCCGCTGCACCTGCTGCTGTGGTCGATCATCGGCGTGACCGCGCTGTTCCTGAAGATATTCTTCTTTGCCCTGATCATCAGCGTGATTCTGTCGTGGGTCGCACCGGGCAGCCACAACCCTGGCGCGGAACTGGTCAACCAGATCTGCGAACCGGCACTGGCACCGTTCCGCAGGATCGTCCCGAACCTGGGCGGCCTGGACATCTCGCCGATCCTCGCATTCCTGGTGCTCAAGCTGCTGGACATGCTGGTCATCAACAACCTCGCCGCCATGAGCGACATGCCGGATGTGCTGCGGCTGTTGATGTAAGCCACCTTGTTCCCGCGCTAGAGGTTCCCGCGCTGGAGCGTGACGTTCGAAAGAACGCCTATCGTGCCCATGCTCCGCGTGGGCATGCCGTTCTGGACGCTCCGCGTCCTGTCCGGAGCATGCGGCACGGCGCAGATCTGTGACGCGGAGCGTCACCCTAGGCATTCCCGCGCTGGAGCGTGAGGAACGATCACCTCGTAACTATCGTGCCGTTGATTTACGTCTCACAATATCCCTTATTGCCGCTGCACCCCGCGGTCTTTAGACTTACGCCTCATTTATGCGAGAGCAGGGTCGATGCCCACGGTATTCCCTCACGATTCTGTCGGACTGGTCACACCGCAAACGGCGCATTTCAGCGAGCCTCTGGCGCTGGCCTGTGGTCGTTCGTTGCCAGCCTATGACCTGATTTACGAAACCTACGGTCAACTCAACGCCGCACGCAGCAATGCCGTGCTGATCTGTCATGCGCTGTCCGGGCACCACCATGCCGCAGGCTTCCACAGCGCCGATGACCGCAAACCCGGTTGGTGGGACAGCTGTATCGGTCCCGGCAAGCCTATCGACACCAACAAGTTCTTCGTCGTCAGCCTTAACAATCTGGGCGGCTGCAATGGCTCCACCGGGCCGAGCAGCATTGACCCGGACACCGGCAAGCCGTTCGGTGCCAATTTCCCGGTGGTGACCGTGGAAGACTGGGTCAACAGTCAGGCCCGGCTGGCGGATCTGCTGGGTATCGACACCTGGGCAGCGGTCATTGGCGGCAGCCTGGGCGGCATGCAGGCGCTGCAATGGACCATCAGCTACCCGAATCGCGTGCGCCATTGCCTGGCAATCGCCTCGGCGCCCAAGCTGTCGGCACAGAACATCGCGTTCAACGAGGTGGCGCGCCAGGCCATTCTCACCGACCCCGAATTCCACGGTGGTTCGTTCCAGGAACGCGGAGTGATCCCTAAACGCGGCCTGATGCTCGCGCGGATGGTCGGGCACATCACTTATCTGTCGGATGACTCGATGGGCGAGAAATTCGGCCGTGGTCTGAAGAGCGAAAAACTCAACTACGACTTCCACAGCGTCGAGTTTCAGGTCGAGAGCTACCTGCGTTATCAGGGTGAAGAATTTTCCGGGCGTTTCGACGCCAATACCTACCTGTTGATGACCAAGGCACTGGATTACTTCGACCCTGCGGCGAACTTCAACGACGACCTTGCCAAGACCTTCGCCAACGCCACCGCCAAATTCTGCGTGATGTCGTTCACCACCGACTGGCGCTTCTCACCAGCCCGCTCGCGGGAACTGGTGGACGCGCTGATGGCCGCGCGCAAGGACGTCTGCTACCTGGAAATCGACGCACCTCAAGGCCACGACGCCTTTCTGATCCCGATTCCGCGCTACTTGCAGGCTTTCGGTAATTACATGAACCGAATTTCGTTGTGAGGACGCCATGAGAGCCGATCTGGAAATCATTCAGGAATGGATTCCCGCGGGCAGCCGCGTGCTCGACCTGGGTTGTGGCGACGGCGAATTGCTGACCTGGCTGCGTGACCACAAGCAGGTCACCGGCTACGGGCTGGAAAACGACGCCGCCAACATTGCCGAGTGTGTCGCCAAGGGCATCAACGTCATCGAGCAGGACCTCGACAAGGGGCTGGGCAACTTTGCCAGCAACAGCTTCGACGTCGTGGTCATGACCCAGGCCCTGCAAGCGGTACATTACCCGGACCGAATCCTCGACGAGATGCTGCGCGTCGGTCGCCAGTGCATCATCACCTTCCCGAACTTCGGTCACTGGCGCTGCCGCTGGTACCTGGCGAGCAAGGGCCGCATGCCGGTGTCCGAATTCCTGCCGTATACCTGGTACAACACGCCGAACATTCACTTCTGCACCTTCGGCGACTTCGAAGAGCTGTGTCGCGAGCGCGATGCGCAGGTGCTCGACAGGCTGGCGGTCGATCAGCAGCATCGTCATGGCTGGGCCAGCAAACTCTGGCCCAATCTGCTCGGCGAGATCGGCATCTACCGCGTCACCAGCCCTGGGCTGACGGACCACAGGATTGCCGTTTAACCGACCGTTTCCAAGCACCACGACAGGCCAACCATGAACCTCACACAACTCGTACTGGCCAGCCACAATGGCGGCAAACTCAAGGAACTCCAAGCCATGCTCGGCGGCAGTGTAACGCTGCGCTCGGTCAGCGAGTTCAGTCTGGTGGAGCCGGAAGAAACCGGCCTGTCATTCGTCGAGAATGCAATCCTCAAGGCACGCAACGCCACGCGTCTGTCCGGTCTGCCTGCGCTGGCCGACGACTCAGGGCTGGCGGTGGACTTTCTCGGCGGTGCGCCGGGTATCTATTCCGCACGCTACGCCGATGGCCAGGGCGATGCCGCCAACAACGCCAAGCTGCTGGAAGCGCTCAAAGACGTGCCGGACGACCAGCGTGGTGCACAGTTCGTCTGCGTATTGGCGCTGGTACGCCACGCCGACGATCCATTGCCGATCCTCTGTGAAGGGCTGTGGCACGGGCGCATCCTGCACGCCGCCAGCGGTGAACACGGCTTCGGCTATGACCCGCTTTTCTGGGTGCCGGAGCGCAACTGCTCAAGTGCCGAACTGGGCCCGACCGAGAAGAACCAGCTCAGCCACCGCGCCCGCGCGATGGTCCTGTTGCGGCAACGCCTGGGTCTGCAATGACCCACGATTCGCCTGCGCAGCCGCTGTTTCTCGGCGAGAGCGGCTTCTCGTCAGAGAGCCCGCGCCCTGCACTGCCGCACCTGCCGCCGTTGTCGCTGTACATCCATATTCCGTGGTGCGTGCGCAAATGCCCGTACTGCGACTTCAACTCGCACACTGCCAGCCCGGTGCTGCCGGAACAGGAATACGTCGACGCCCTGCTCGCCGACCTGGACCTGGACCTGCCGCACGTCTACGGCCGCGAGCTGCAATCGATCTTCTTTGGTGGCGGTACGCCGAGCCTGTTCAGCGCCGATGCGCTGGGGCGCCTGCTGCAAGGCGTCGAACAGCGCATCCGCTTTGCCAGCGATATCGAGATCACGCTGGAAGCCAACCCAGGCACCTTCGAGCAGGTCAAGTTCAGCGCCTATCGCGGCCTGGGCATCAATCGACTGTCGATCGGCATTCAGAGCTTTCAGGAATCCAAACTCAAGGCGCTGGGCCGCATTCACAACGGCGACGAAGCAATTCGTGCCGCCGATATGGCGCGTCAGGCCGGTTTCGACAACTTCAACCTGGACCTGATGCACGGCCTGCCGGATCAGTCCCAGGACGAGGCGCTGGCCGATCTGCGCCAGGCCATTGCCCTCGCGCCGACCCACCTGTCCTGGTATCAACTGACCCTGGAGCCCAACACGGTGTTCTGGAATCAGCCACCGGTGCTGCCCGAAGACGACATTCTTTGGGACATTCAGGAAACCGGACAGCAGTTGCTGGCCACTCATGGCTACGCGCAATACGAAGTGTCGGCTTATGCACAGCCCGGAAAACCGGCGCGGCATAACCTCAACTATTGGGCGTTCGGTGATTTCATCGGCATCGGCGCAGGCGCACACGGCAAGCTGAGCCACCCGGACGGGCGCATCATGCGCACCTGGAAAACCCGGCTGCCCAAGGATTACCTGAACCCGGACAAGCCGTTTCAGGCCGGTTCCAAGCTGTTGCCGCTGGATGAATTGCCATTCGAATTCCTGATGAACGCACTGCGACTGACAAATGGTGTGGACGCTGCGTTATTTCGCGAAAGAACCGGTCTAAGCCTCGATTCGCTGGCCGAGGCGCGTCGACAGGCTGAACAAAAGGGGTTGCTGCACCAGGACCCGACACGCCTGATCGCCACGCCACAAGGCCAGCTGTTCCTCAACGACCTGCTGCAATACTTTCTGATCTAAGGACCCTGCATGGATTTCGTACTCGATTTGCTCGCCACCGTCTCGCGCTGGAGCCGCAGCAATCTCTCGGAAATCGCGCTCGCGCTGGTGGGCTGCCTGCTGGTGCTGTTCGGCTCCGACATCAAAGGCTGGCTGGAACAGCGAATCAGCGGCATCACAGGTGCTCTGCGCATCCCGCTCATCGCCCTGCTGTGCGCCGTGGGCAGCGGCGCGGCGCTGATCTATGCCACGCCTTGGGTAGTGCGCGGCCTCAGCCAGTTCAACAACTACAGCCTGGCGCCGGTGCTGTTGGTGGTGCTGGTGCTGATCGGGGTAATTGCGGACCGCAAGTAAGCGCTGCTTTTTCAAACGCAGCAAAAAGCCCGGCATCTCTGCCGGGCTTTTTTGTGTTGCCGATGCAGATCAAGGCACCAATTTGTCCAGCAACGCCTTGTCACGCACCGCGCCCTTGTCGGCGCTGGTCGCCAGCAGGGCGTAGGCCTTGAGGGCGGTGGTCACTTTGCGTGGACGCGACTCGACAGGTTTCCAGCCTTTCTTGTCCTGTTCGGTGCGACGCTCGGCCATCTCGGCATCGTCGATCAGCAGGTTGATCGAGCGATTGGGGATGTCGATCAGCACCTTGTCACCGTCGCGCACCAGACCGATCGCTCCGCCTGCCGCAGCTTCCGGTGAGGCGTGGCCGATGGACAGGCCGGACGTACCGCCCGAGAAGCGGCCATCAGTCAGCAGTGCGCAATCCTTGCCCAGCCCCTTGGACTTCAGGTAGGACGTCGGGTAGAGCATTTCCTGCATGCCCGGGCCGCCTTTCGGGCCTTCGTAGCGGATGATGACAATGTCGCCCGCTTTGACTTCGTCAGCGAGAATCCCGCGCACCGCGCTGTCCTGGCTTTCGAAGATCTTCGCGTTGCCTTCGAAGACGTGGATCGACTCGTCGACGCCAGCGGTTTTCACCACGCAGCCGTCCAGTGCGATGTTGCCGTACAGCACGGCCAGGCCACCTTCTTGCGAATAGGCGTGCTGGACGCTACGGATGCAGCCGTTTTCACGGTCAGCATCCAGGCTGTCCCAGCGGGTCGACTGGCTGAACGCGGTCTGCGTCGGGATGCCCGCCGGGCCTGCCTTGAAGAAGGTGTGCACGGCCTCGTCGTCAGTCTGGGTGATGTCCCATTTGGCGATGCCTTCAGCCAGAGTCTTGCTATGTACGGTCGGCAGGTCGGTGTGCAGCAGGCCGCCACGAGCCAGCTCGCCGAGGATGCTGAAGATCCCGCCCGCGCGGTGCACGTCTTCCATATGGTACTTCTGGATGTTCGGCGCGACCTTGCACAGCTGCGGCACCTTGCGCGACAGGCGGTCGATGTGGCGCAGGTCGAAGTCGATCTCGGCTTCCTGAGCAGCGGCCAGCAAGTGAAGGATGGTGTTGGTCGAACCGCCCATGGCGATGTCCAGCGTCATGGCGTTCTCGAACGCCTTGAAGTTGGCGATGTTGCGCGGCAACACCGAGTCATCGTTTTCCTTGTAGTACTGACGGCACAGGTCAACGATGGTGCGGCCGGCCTGCAGGAACAGTTGCTCGCGGTCGCTGTGGGTGGCGAGTGCGGAACCGTTGCCCGGCAGGGCCAGACCCAGTGCTTCGGTCAGGCAGTTCATCGAGTTGGCGGTGAACATGCCGGAACACGACCCGCAGGTCGGACAGGCGCTGCGCTCGTACTCGGCGACTTTTTCGTCACTGGCTGTCGAGTCGGCGGCGATGACCATCGCATCGACCAGATCCAGGCCATGGCTGGCCAGTTTGGTCTTGCCCGCTTCCATTGGCCCGCCGGAGACGAAGATCACCGGAATGTTCAGGCGCAACGACGCCATCAGCATGCCCGGGGTGATCTTGTCGCAGTTGGAAATGCACACGATGGCGTCGGCGCAATGCGCATTGACCATGTACTCGACCGAGTCGGCAATGATCTCGCGGCTCGGCAGCGAATAGAGCATCCCGTCGTGGCCCATGGCGATGCCATCGTCGACCGCAATGGTGTTGAATTCCTTGGCCACGCCACCGGCGCGCTCGACTTCACGCGCGACCAGCTGGCCCATGTCCTTGAGGTGGACGTGGCCGGGTACGAACTGGGTGAAGGAGTTGGCGATGGCAATGATCGGTTTCTTGAAGTCTTCGTCCTTCATGCCCGTGGCGCGCCACAGGGCACGGGCGCCGGCCATGTTACGGCCGTGGGTGGACGTTTTCGAGCGGTAATCAGGCATTGAAACACTCCGGCAAAAATAAGGCTGATCAGGAAGGGAGTGAGCTTCTATTGACGTCGCGGACGAGCGGTAGTGACCGCAGGCAGCGAAGAAACCGAACACCACGGGATCACCGTGTATTCGGCCTGAGCTCATAAACCCGCCGGGGATGACTGGCGATGAATAGCGCCGATTCTACACCGCCGGGTGGTTTGGTGGGGTCCGAATATCGGTCTTGGCACGGCGTTGAAAATCCCGATGGACAAAAGGCTGTCAGCCCATCTATCTTCCTCGGCAGGCCGCCTCATGTGGCCACGTCGCTCGGACGGTTCCGGGCGCTTACGTACGCGAGATACTCATGGCAGACCAAGGTTCGCCGCGCCGCTTTGCGCGCATCGATCGACTCCCCCCTTACGTGTTCAACATCACCGCCGAGCTGAAAATGGCTGCTCGTCGTCGCGGTGAGGACATTATCGACCTGAGCATGGGCAACCCCGACGGGGCCACACCGCCGCACATTGTCGAAAAACTGATCACCGTCGCCCAGCGCGAAGACACCCACGGCTACTCCACCTCGCGCGGCATTCCACGCCTGCGTCGGGCGATTTCCAACTGGTACAAGAAGCGCTACGAGGTCGACATCGACCCTGAAAGCGAAGCGATCGTGACCATTGGTTCCAAGGAAGGCCTGGCCCACCTGATGCTCGCCACGCTGGATCAGGGCGACACGGTGCTGGTGCCCAACCCCAGTTACCCGATCCACATCTACGGTGCCGTGATTGCCGGCGCCCAGGTGCGATCGGTGCCGCTGGTGCCAGGCGTGGACTTCTTCGACGAGCTGGAAAAAGCCATTCGCGGCTCGATTCCCAAGCCGAAGATGATGATTCTGGGCTTTCCGTCCAACCCGACTGCGCAATGTGTGGAGCTGGATTTCTTCGAGCGCGTGGTGGCTCTGGCCAAACAGTACGACGTGCTGGTGGTGCATGACCTGGCGTACGCCGACATCGTCTACGATGGCTGGAAAGCCCCGTCGATCATGCAGGTGCCGGGCGCCAAGGACATTGCCGTGGAGTTCTTCACCTTGTCCAAGAGCTACAACATGGCAGGCTGGCGGATTGGCTTCATGGTCGGCAACCCCGAACTGGTGAATGCACTGGCGCGGATCAAGAGTTACCACGACTACGGTACCTTCACGCCACTGCAGGTGGCGGCGATTGCCGCGCTGGAAGGCGATCAGCAGTGCGTGCTCGACATTGCCGAGCAGTATCGCCAGCGCCGTAACGTGCTGGTCAAGGGCTTGCACGAGCTGGGCTGGATGGTCGAGAACCCCAAGGCCTCTATGTACGTCTGGGCGAAGATTCCACAGGCTTATGCGCACCTGGGTTCGCTGGAGTTCGCCAAGAAGCTGCTGGCCGAAGCCAAGGTGTGTGTCTCGCCGGGCATCGGTTTCGGTGAGTACGGCGACGATCATGTGCGCTTCGCCCTGATCGAGAACCAGGACCGCATCCGCCAGGCCGTTCGTGGCATCCGCAGCATGTTCAGGGCCGACGACAAGCTCAAGTCCTGAGTTCCTTCTGAGACACCGCGCCTGCTGACCGACTGCGCTCGGCAGGCGTGGACGCTGCAACCAACCGCCTCTCCACACCTGACCGACAGTCGCCTCGGCAATTTTTGATTTCTGCAAATCGCTGCAGACCGGTATGATCGCGCGCCCCGATACACCCGGAAGCCTGACCTGAAATGAAACCCACCTTGATCGCCGCCGCAGAACTCGATCGCATCGACACCTGGGCCAAATACTCCAGCCACATGTGCGGGGGCTGCGTGTCCAGTTGCTGCACGTTGCCGGTAGAAGTGAAGATCAAGGACCTGATCCGCATCGGCATCGTCGATGAGTTCGAACGCGGCGACCCGGCCAAGAACATCGCCAAGCGTCTGCAGAAAGAAGGCATCGTCGAGCGCTACAACCAGAAGTCCGAGATCTTCACCTTGCAGCGCATGAGCAACAACGACTGCCTGTACCTGGACCGCAAAAGCCGCCTGTGCACCATCTATGACAAGCGCCCGGACACCTGCCGCAACCACCCGAAAGTCGGGCCGCGTCCCGGTTATTGCGCGTACAAGCCCAAAGAAGTCGTGCGTCAGGAAAGCGGCTCACTGAGAAACGCCACCAGCGCGCCAGTGCCAAAATTCTGATTCGTGAAAGGCGACGCAGCACGCCGGACATCATCGCTATCAATCAAGCCCCGCACAGGGGCTTTTTTGTGCGCGATGGAAAAAGCCTATCGATGTTAATTTTTGTGAAAAATAAAAATACTTCACATTATTTACTCATTGATTCACTATCAGATTCACAGATCAGAACAATAACGTCCGAATGTCGGCTTCACAGGCATCGGCACTGACTTCGAGGATTACTGCATGACTGGCAAAAACGTTGGCGTTATCGGCCTGGGTGCGATGGGTCTGGGCATTGCCCGCTCGTTGCTGCGTAGCGGCTTCACTGTGCATGCCTGTGATGTGCGCACCAGCGTGACCGAAGCATTCGCCCAGGAAGGCGGGTTTGCCTGTGACTCTCCGGCCAGCATGGCCGCTGCCTGCGATGTGATCATCACAGTCGTAGTCAACGCCGAGCAGACCGAAACCGTGCTGTTTGGCGAAAACGGCGCCATTGCCGCCCTGCGCCCAGGCTGCCTGGTCATCGGTTGCGCCACCGTCGCGCCTACCTTCGCCGTCGAACTGGGCGAGCGTCTGGCCGCACAGAACCTGCTGTACCTCGATGCGCCTATCTCCGGCGGTGCCGCCAAGGCTGCCGCAGGTCAGATGACCATGATGACCTCCGGCCCTGCCGAGTCCTACTCCAAGGCAGAAGCCATCCTCAACGGCATGGCCGGCAAGGTCTATCGCCTGGGCGACGTCCACGGTCTGGGTTCGAAAGTCAAAATCATCAATCAGTTGCTCGCTGGTGTACACATCGCCGCCAGTGCCGAAGCCATGGCCCTCGGCCTGCGGGAAGGTGTCGATGCTGACGCGCTGTATGAAGTGATCACCAACAGTGCCGGTAACTCGTGGATGTTCGAAAACCGCGTGCCGCACATCCTCAATGCCGATTACACGCCGCTGTCGGCCGTGGACATCTTCGTCAAGGACCTGGGTCTGGTGCTGGATACCGCACGCAGCAGCAAATTCCCGCTGCCGCTCTCGGCCACCGCGCACCAGATGTTCATGCAGGCATCCAGCGCCGGCTTCGGTCGCGAAGATGACTCGGCCGTGATCAAGATTTTCCCGGGCATCGAGTTGCCGAAAGCCAAGCCAGAAAAAGCCTGAGGAGCGACTGATGAGCCTGAATAACGCTCGCCCGCTGCTGGGCTGCATTGCCGATGACTTCACCGGCGCCACCGACCTGGCCAACATGCTGGTGCGGGGTGGCATGCGCACCGTGCAGAGCATTGGCATCCCCAGCGCCGAGATGGCTGCCGGTCTCGACGCCGACGCGATTGTCATCGCGCTGAAATCGCGTACCACGCCCAGCGCCGACGCGGTGGCTGAATCCCTGGCGGCTCTGGAGTGGCTGCGCGAGCGCGGCTGCGAGCAGATCTTCTTCAAATACTGCTCGACCTTCGATTCCACCGCCGCGGGTAACATCGGTCAGGTCAGCGAAGCACTGCTGGAGCAACTGGGCAGCGATTTCACCCTCGCCTGCCCGGCCTTCCCGGAAAACGGCCGCACGATTTTCCGTGGTCATCTGTTCGTACAGGACCAGTTACTCAGTGAATCGGGCATGCAGAACCACCCGCTGACGCCCATGACCGACGCCAATCTGGTGCGTGTGCTGCAAGCGCAGACCCGCCACAAGGTCGGTCTGTTGCGCTATGACAGCATTGCCCAGGGCGTCGAAGGCGTGCGCAACAGAATTGCCGAGCTGCGCGACGAAGGTGTGAGCATGGCGATCGCAGATGCCCTGTCGGATGCCGATTTGTACACCCTGGGCGAAGCCTGCGCCGACTTGCCGCTGCTGACCGGTGGCTCGGGTCTGGCGCTGGGCCTGCCGGGTAACTTCCGCAAGGCAGGCAAGCTGCGCGATATCGATGCCGCCAAGCAGGTCGCCATCAGTGGCGGCGAAGTGGTACTGGCGGGTAGCGCATCGGTCGCCACCAACGGTCAGGTTGCGGCCTGGCTGGAAGCCGATCGCCCTGCGCTGCGCATCAATCCGCTGGACCTGGCCGCTGGCAAGCCAGTGGTCGAGCAGGCGCTGGCCTTCGCCAGAGATGCCGGGCAGACCGTATTGATCTACGCCACCAGCACACCGGATGAAGTCAAAGCCGTGCAGAAAGAGCTGGGCGTCGAACGCTCCGGAGCCATGGTCGAAGCCGCACTCGGCGAAATCGCCAAAGGGCTGCTGGACGCAGGCGTACGGCGTTTCGTGGTTGCCGGTGGCGAAACTTCCGGTGCCGTGGTTCAGGCACTGGGCGTGCAGTTGCTGCAGATCGGCGCACAGATTGATCCGGGCGTTCCGGCCACGGTGAGCAGCGGCGCACAACCGCTGGCTCTGGCCCTCAAATCCGGCAATTTCGGTGCGCGCGACTTCTTCGCCAAGGCGCTCAAGCAACTGGCGGGGGCGGCCTGATGATCGACGAAAACGCACTGCGTCAGGAAATCTGCGACGTCGGCCGTCTGCTGTATGGCCGTGGCTATACGGTGGGCAGCGCCGGCAACATCAGCGCACGACTCGACGACGGCTGGCTGATTACCCCGACCGACGCCTGCCTGGGCCGCATGGACCCGGCCGATATCGCCAAGGTCAATCTGGCCGGTGAATGGGTGTCCGGCAGCAAGCCGTCCAAGACCCTGGCCCTGCACCGCGAAGTCTACGACCGCAACCCGCAGGTCGGCGGCGTGGTGCATACGCACTCGACGCATCTGGTCGCCCTGACCCTGGCCGGAGTGTGGCAGGAGGACGACATTCTGCCGCCGCTGACGCCGTATCAGGTCATGAAGGTCGGGCATATCCCCTTGATCCCTTACGAACGTCCCGGCTCACCGAAAGTCGCCGAGCGCGTGGCGGAACTGGCCAACAGCGTGCGCGGCGTGATGCTGGAGCGCCTCGGTCCAGTGCTCTGGGAAAGCTCGGTGGCCAAGGCCTGCTATGCCCTGGAGGAGCTGGAAGAAACTGCCCGTCTGTGGCTGATGAGCAACCCCAAACCTGCACCGCTGGACCCGGCGGCGCTTGAAGAGCTGCGTCAGGTGTTCGGCGCCAGGTGGTAACGAGCACACGGTGATCGGGGAGCGCATTGCGCCTCCCGGTCGAAAAACAATAACAACAGGAATCGAGAGCATGACTCACCCCTACCCCGCTGTTTCGTTGTCAGTCTTTACCACCATTGACCGGAGTGCACGGGCATGACGCCGCTCATGTTGATGGTCGTGGCCGGTGCGGGCATCGCACTGCTGTTGTTTCTGGTGCTCAAATACAAATTCCAGCCCTTCGTTGCCCTGATGCTGGTCAGCATTATCGTGGCGCTGGTCGCCGGTGTTAAACCGGCCGATCTGGTTGCCACCATCGAAGGCGGCATGGGCAAGACGCTCGGCCATATCGCGATCATCATCGCGCTGGGCGCGATGATCGGGCGCATCATCGAGCTGTCCGGCGGGGCCGAAGCACTGGCCAAGACCCTGATCAACCGCTTCGGCAACAAGCGCACGCCTCTGGCGCTGACCGTTGCGGGTTTCATGGTCGGTATTCCGGTGTTCTTCGAGGTCGGCGTGATCATCCTCATGCCGCTGGCTTACGGTGTGGCGCGTGCGGCACGCAAGCCGCTGCTGATTTTCGCGCTGCCGATGTGCGCCGCACTGCTCGCCGTGCATGCGTTTCTGCCGCCGCACCCTGGCGCTGTTGCCGCTGCCAGCCAGTTGGGCGCGGACCTGGGCCGGGTGCTGATGCTGGGTATTCCGATCGTTGCCGTGCTGTGCATGATCGGCTACTTCGTCGCGGGCCGCATGACCCGCAAGACCTACCCGATGACCGATGACATCCGCGCCGAAGTCTATGGCCCGCACGTCACCAACGAAGACCTGGAAGCCTGGGCCCGTAACGATTATTCCGCTGCGCGCGAAGCGACCGAAACCCGAACAATGGGCGTCGAAGAAAGCGCCAGCAGCCTGGCAAGCAAGCTGCCGCCTGCGCCCGCACCGGGTTTCGGACTGATCATCGCGCTGATCCTGCTGCCGATCGTGCTGATTCTGATGGGCACACTGGCCACCACCATGCTGCCAGCCACGTCCACGCTGCGCGCAGTGCTGACCGTACTGGGTGCCCCCTTGGTTGCGCTGCTGATCGATACCCTGCTGTGCGCCTGGCTGCTGGGCTCGCGTCGCGGCTGGAGCCGTACTCAGGTGTCCGATGTGATCGGCTCGGCCTTGCCGGGTGTGGCGATGGTGATCCTGATTGCCGGCGCCGGTGGCGTATTCGGCAAGGTGCTGGTCGACACCGGCATTGGTGCCGTGGTCTCCGAGGCGCTGCGCAACACCGGTCTGCCGGTACTCGCGCTGGGCTTCCTGCTGACCCTTCTGCTGCGCGCCGTCCAGGGCTCGACCACCGTTGCACTGGTCACTACTGCAGGCATTCTCAGCCCGCTGATCGCCACACTGGACCTGAGCGCCAACCACCTGGCCCTGCTGTGTCTGGCCATGGGCGGTGGCGGTCTGGCCATGTCGCACATCAACGATGCCGGTTACTGGATGTTCACCAAGCTGGCGGGCCTCAACGTCGCCGACGGCTTGCGCACCTGGACCGTACTGGTCACGCTGCTCGGCACACTGGGCTTCGTGATCACCCTGCTGCTTTGGCCATTCGTCTGACCCTTTGAAGACTGGAGTTAACATGCCTCGTTTTGCCGCCAACCTCAGCATGCTGTACCCGCAGCATGATTTTCTTGAGCGCTTCGCCGCAGCCGCTGCCGATGGTTTCGGCGCGGTCGAGTACCTGTTCCCTTACGCCTACGGCACTCAGGAACTCAAGCAGCGCCTGAGCGACAACGGTCTGGTCCAGGCGCTGTTCAACGCTCCGCCGGGCGACTGGGAGGCAGGCGAGCGAGGCATTGCAACGCTGCCGGGCCGTGACGCAGAATTTCGCAGCGGTATCGAGCAGGCCTTGGAATATGCGCAGGTGCTGGGCAATGACCGAGTGCATGTCATGGCTGGCTTGCTGGCCGATGAAAGCTTGCGTGAGCGTCATCAGGCGGTCTATCTGGAAAACCTCGCGTTCGCGGCTGAGCAAGCCAAGGGCGCAGGGGTCACGATTCTGATCGAGCCGATCAACACCCGCGACATGCCGGGCTTCTTCCTCAACCGTCAGGATCAGGCACAGAACATCTGCAAGCTGGTGGGTGCCGACAACCTGAAGGTGCAGTTCGACTGCTACCACTGCCAGATCGTCGAAGGTGACCTGACCAGCAAGCTGCGTCGCGACTTTGCAGGCATTGGTCATATTCAGATCGCCGGGGTACCGGATCGCCATGAGCCGGACCTGGGCGAACTGAACTACGAGCACCTGTTCAACGTCATCGACGAACTGGGCTACAGCGGCTGGATCGGCTGCGAATACCGTCCGAAAGGCGATACCAGCGTGGGTCTGGCGTGGTTGCGCGAGTTACAAGCCAGGGGCTGAAACCAGCAGGATGGACGACGCGGAGCGTCGTGAACGGCATTCCCACGCAGAGCGTGAGGAACGATCATTCTGTAACGGTCGTGCCGATGCTCCGCGTGTTCAGCGACCTTAGCTTAGCCTCAGTCCTCTACGTCGAACTGGTCCTTGATGTAGCGGATTTCAGTCCGCCCATGCGGCGCAGGCTGACCGTCTTCGTCGAGGTTGACGAAGACAATCTTGTCGACGGTCAGAATGCTCTTGCGGGTGATCTTGTTGCGCACCTGGCATTTTAGGGTGATCGAGGTACGACCGAAATCCGTGGCGGTGATGCCCAGTTCGATGATGTCGCCCTGACGCGAGGCACTGACGAAGTTGATTTCAGAGATGTACTTGGTGACCACCCGCTGATTACCCAGTTGAACGATCGCGTAGATCGCCGCCTCTTCATCGATCCAGCGCAGCAGGCTGCCGCCGAACAACGTGCCGTTGGGGTTGAGGTCTTCGGGCTTTACCCACTTGCGGGTGTGGAAATTCATGGTCACTCCTGAGCGTCTGGCCGATGGATAGCTGCATGATGGCAGAGCCGGCGACCCGCGCCCATGCCTGCGTGATAGCGACTGTGCATCGACCCTATTACAGACAGATGGCAATTGGATGGCCTTTAAACCGACAGAAAGCCTTGGGTAGAATCGCGAGCACCGCTATACTGCCAAACGTTTCAAAACGGTCATCTACGCTTGATACCGTTCCCGCCACCTGTCCGAGGGGCGCTGCAGCAGGTTTTCCCTGTCAGGCTCGGATGGGGCGTTGTTTGCCAGGACGATCCTCGACCGGCAAACCTTAAACGCACAACGGCGCCCATTCGCATTTTTATGGAATGGAGACTCTCAATGAGTGCTGTAATGACGCCCGCAGAATTCAATGACTACAAGGTTGCCGATATTTCCCTGGCCGCCTGGGGTCGCCGCGAAACCATCATCGCCGAATCCGAAATGCCTGCCCTGATGGGTCTGCGTCGCAAATACGCTGGTGATCAGCCGCTGAAAGGCGCGAAGATTCTCGGCTGCATCCACATGACCATTCAGACCGCCGTACTGATCGAAACCCTGGTTGCCCTGGGTGCCGAAGTTCGCTGGTCGTCGTGCAACATTTTCTCCACTCAGGACCAGGCTGCTGCGGCCATCGCTGCTGCCGGCATTCCTGTGTTCGCCTGGAAAGGCGAAACCGAAGAAGAATACGAGTGGTGCATCGAGCAGACCATCCTCAAGGATGGCCAGCCATGGGACGCCAACATGATCCTCGACGATGGCGGCGACCTGACCGAGATCATCCACAAGAAATACCCGGCGATGCTGGACAAGATCCACGGCGTCACCGAAGAAACCACCACTGGCGTTCACCGCCTGCTGGACATGCTGGCCAAGGGTGAGCTGAAAATCCCGGCCATCAACGTCAATGACTCGGTGACCAAGAGCAAGAACGACAACAAGTACGGCTGCCGTCACAGCCTGAACGACGCCATCAAGCGCGGCACCGACCACTTGCTGTCCGGCAAGCAGGCGCTGGTGATCGGCTACGGTGACGTGGGCAAGGGCTCGGCCCAGTCCCTGCGTCAGGAAGGCATGATCGTCAAAGTGACCGAAGTCGACCCGATCTGCGCCATGCAGGCCTGCATGGACGGTTTCGAGCTGGTTTCGCCGTTCATCGACGGTGAGAACGACGGCACCGAAGCGAGCATCGACAAGGCACTGTTGGGCAAGATCGACCTGATCGTGACCACCACCGGTAACGTCAACGTTTGCGACTCCAACATGCTCAAGGCGCTGAAAAAGCGCGCTGTGGTGTGCAACATCGGTCACTTCGACAACGAAATCGACACCGCTTTCATGCGCAAGAACTGGGCATGGGAAGAAGTGAAGCCACAGGTTCACAAGATCCATCGTACCGGCCCAGGCTCGTTCGACGCACAGAACGACGACTACCTGATCCTGCTGGCCGAAGGCCGTCTGGTAAACCTGGGTAACGCCACTGGCCACCCAAGCCGCATCATGGATGGCTCGTTCGCCAACCAGGTTCTGGCGCAGATCTTCCTCTTCGAGCAGAAGTACGCCGACCTGGCACCGGCCAAGAAAGCCGAGCGTCTGACCGTTGAAGTGCTGCCGAAGAAACTCGACGAAGAAGTGGCCCTGGAAATGGTCCGCGGCTTCGGCGGCGTTGTGACCAAGCTGACCAAGACCCAGGCCGATTACATCGGCGTGACCGTCGAAGGTCCGTTCAAGCCGCACGCGTATCGCTACTGATTGAGCAGGCTCGGTCCGCTTCTTACGCAGAAGCGGATCGAGCGTGATCAGCCATCACCGGCAGCACTCGCTGCCCCGGTGATGCTCAGTATCTGAAGGCCGTTCCGGCCTTTTCGCGAACAAGTTCGCTCCTACAACGAGATCGGCTCCATGTCTCAAGAACGCCGCTTCAGCTTCGAGTTCTTTCCTACCAAGACCGACGCTGGACATGAAAAGCTGCTGACCGTTGCTCGTCAGCTCGCTACGTACAACCCCGATTTTTTCTCCTGCACCTATGGTGCCGGTGGCTCGACCCGCGACCGCACGCTCAATACCGTGCTGCAGCTGGAAAACGAGATCAAAGTCCCTGCTGCACCGCATTTGTCCTGCGTGGGCGACAGCAAGGACGACCTGCGCAACCTGTTGACGCAGTACAAGGATGCGGGCATCAAACGCATCGTGGCACTGCGCGGCGACCTGCCTTCCGGCATGGGCATGGCCAGCGGTGAGCTGCGTCACGCGAATGACCTGGTGAGCTTCATTCGCCAGGAAAGCGGCAGCCATTTCCACATCGAAGTCGCCGCCTACCCGGAAATGCATCCGCAGGCGCGCAATTTCGAAGACGACCTCAAGCACTTCGTCAACAAGGCCAACGCCGGCGCCGACAGTGCGATCACGCAGTACTTCTTCAACGCCGACAGCTATTTCAACTTCGTCGAGCGGGTCGAGAAGATGGGCGTCAGCATTCCGATCGTGCCGGGCATCATGCCGATCACCAACTACAGCAAGCTGGCGCGTTTCTCGGATGCCTGCGGTGCGGAAATCCCGCGCTGGATCCGCAAACAGCTGGAAGCCTACGGCGATGACGTGCAAAGCATCCAGGCGTTTGGCGAAGAAGTCATCACGCAGATGTGCGAACGACTGCTGCAAGGCGGCGCCCCCGGCCTGCATTTCTACACGCTGAACCAGGCAGAACCGAGCCTGGCGGTGTGGAACAACCTGCAACTGCCACGCTGAAAACGGCTGCGGCACCGCGGTCCGACCGGTAATTTCCGGGGGATCGCGGCCTCATACACCGTTGGGCAGCAGGAAAGCGGCGTATTGCGCTCGCTCTGTTATACTCCAGCCTTCCCGCCAGGCTTACGCCCGGACGCCCGGTCTTGCAATCGTCATCCGTTCACGCCAACAGCGCAATTTTCATCAAGCGCAGACGTCACGGAATGCACTGAAGACCCGGCAGGACCGGACGGGATCGCGTTGTCTTTACACGCCATTCGCGCCAGGCAAGACATCCCTTGAGCTTAAGCTCCAACAGAACAGGATTACTCATGTCCTTTGCTTCCCTCGGTCTCTCCGAGGCTTTAGTCCGCGCCATCGAGGCAGCGGGCTATACCCAGCCTACCCCCGTGCAACAGCGGGCCATTCCCGCCGTGTTGCAAGGTCGCGACCTGATGGTTGCGGCACAGACCGGTACTGGTAAAACCGGTGGTTTCGCCCTCCCTATTCTGGAGCGGCTGTTTCCCAATGGTGTTCCGGACAAATCCCAGCGTCACGGCCCGCGTCAACCACGCGTTCTGGTCCTGACCCCGACCCGCGAACTGGCCGCACAGGTGCACGAGAGCTTCAAGCTCTATGCCCGCGACCTGAAATTCGTCAGCGCCTGCATCTTCGGCGGCGTCGGCATGAACCCTCAGGTTCAGGCCATGTCCCGTGGTGTGGACGTCCTGGTGGCCTGCCCTGGCCGCCTGCTCGACCTGGCCGGTCAAGGCAGTGTCGACTTGTCCCACGTCGAAATCCTGGTGCTCGATGAAGCAGACCGGATGCTCGACATGGGCTTCGTGCATGACGTCAAGAAGGTCCTCGCGCGGCTGCCGGCCAAGCGCCAGAACCTGCTGTTCTCGGCTACCTTCTCCAATGACATCACGTCGTTGGCCGGCAAGCTGCTGCACAACCCAGAGCGCATCGAAGTCACGCCGCCGAACACCACGGTCGAGCGTATCGAGCAACGGGTTTTCCGCCTGGCAGCCAACCACAAGCGTTCGCTGCTCGCGCATTTGATCACTGTCGGCGCCTGGGAACAGGTGCTGGTCTTCACCCGCACCAAGCACGGTGCCAACCGTCTGGCCGAGTACCTGGACAAGCACGGCCTCGCGGCTGTCGCGATCCACGGCAACAAGAGCCAGAACGCCCGTACCAAGGCTCTGGCCGACTTCAAGGCAGGTGATGTACGCATCATGGTCGCGACCGATATCGCCGCACGCGGCCTGGATATCGACCAGCTGCCGCATGTCGTCAACTTCGAGCTGCCAAACGTCGATGAAGACTACGTTCACCGTATCGGTCGTACCGGCCGGGCCGGTCGTTCAGGTGAAGCCATTTCGCTGGTTGCGCCGGACGAAGAGAAGCTGCTCAAAAGCATCGAGCGCATGACCAAGCAGAAGATCGCCGACGGCGACCTGATGGGCTTCGACATCACAGCAGTCGAGGCTGAGAAGCCGGAAGTGCGTGAGCGTCCGGATGTTCGCAACTCGCGTGGCGCACGCCCTGCACGTGGCGATGGTGACAAGAACAACGGTGGTCGTCGCGACAAGGGCAAGGATAAAGGCAAGGAAAAACCTGCCGCTGCATCCGCTACTGGCGAACGCCCTGCAAGGCAGCCACGCGAAAAAAAACCTCGTGAGGGCACGCCTCGCAGCGAACAGCGTGCATCGCAACCCGCCATACCGCGTCCGGCAGCCGATCGTGCGCCAGACGAGTTTCGCGACGACGAAGTAGACAACTTCGGCAATCGCGCTGACTACGTCAGTCCTTATCAGGGCAAAGGTCAGAACCGTGGTCGTCGCCCTGCTGCCGCGCCTGGTGCAGCCGCACCGGCCGCTGGCGGCGCAGCTCGCCCGGCCAACCAGGGTCGTCCTGCCGGTGGCGCTCGTAACGGCTCCGGCAGCGGCGCACCAAAGCGCAACGGCTCGGGTTCATCGGCACCACGCTCGCGTGATGGTCAGCCACGTGGCCGTCGTCCGGCACGTGAAGACCAGCCTTTGCCACGTGAAGGTCAGGAGCCAGCCGCACGCGCACCACGCGACGGCCAGCCTCAGCCGAAGATCGTGCACAAGGAATCCAAGATCGACCGTTTCCCGTCTGCCGAGCAACTGGACCAGTTGCCGAGCCGCCCACGCGGTGAAAAACCGGCCCTGCTGACCCGCAACCGCGACAGCTGACAGCCACGCAACACTAAAAACGCCCCGACCTGTTCGGGGCGTTTTTGTTTGTGGGCCCGGAGGATATTGATCATCGCTCCCACGCTCCGCGTGGTAGCGCAGCCCTGGACGCTCCGCGTCCGATCTTAAGCGGGTGGCGCAGCGCCGATCTGTGACGCAGAGCGTCACGAAATGCATGCCAACGCGGAGCATTGGCACGATAGTCATCTCAGGAAGTTTCATCGCACCCACAAAAACGCCGACCCAAGGGTCGGCGTTCTGTCGATCAAGCGTGCAATTACTTCTTCTGTACGCCTTCGAAGCTGATGTCCAGATCCAGCGTCTGCGACGTCGGGCCTGGGCCCTTGATGCCGAAGTCGTTCAGGTTCAGCGTCGAAGTACCGTTGAAGCCGGCACGGTAGCCGCCCCACGGATCCTTGCCTTCGCCGTTGAAGGTTGCCTTGATGACGATTGGCTTGGTCACGCCGTGCAGGGTCAGGTCGCCAGTGACGTCAGCCGTTTTCTCGCCAGTCGATTTGACTGCGGTGGAAACGAATTTGGCTTCCGGGTATTTGGCAACGTCCAGGAAATCCTTGCTGGAGATGTGCTTGTCGCGCTCGGCGTGGTTGGTGAACAGGCTGGCGGTTTTCAGCTCGACATTGATTTTGCTGGCTTCAGGCTTGGCAGCGTCGAAGCTGAACGTGCCGTCCCAGTCCTTGAAGGTACCGTGAATGAAGCTGTAGCCCAGGTGGCTGATCTTGAAGTCAACGAATGCGTGTTGACCTTCCTTGTCGATAACGTAGTCGGCGGCCATGGCCTGGCCAGCAGACAACAGTGCGGTACCCAGAGCCAGAGCGGCGAGAGACTTCTTCAACATGCTTTTATTCCCGTTTTGGTTGAACAATCAATTACGACCCAGCATGCGCTTGAGGGTCACATCGCGATCGATGAAGTGGTGTTTCAATGCAGCAAGACCATGGAGCCCCGCGAATATCACGATGACCCAGGCCAGATACAGGTGAATCCAGCCCGCCGTTTCTGCCTGATCAGGAAGGCCCGACACCAGCGCGGGCACATCGAACAGGCCGAATACCGGAATTCCCACGCCGTCGGCGGTGGAAATGAGATACCCGGCGAACATCACGGCAAACAGTGCGACGTACAAAAACAGATGGCCGAATGCAGCACCGATGCGCGTCAACTTACTGTAGCTGGTCAACGGCGGCGGTGGCGGACTGAGCAGACGCCAGACCACGCGGATCAGCATGATCGCAAACAGCGTGATGCCGATGCTCTTGTGCAGATCAGGGCCCGCCTTGCGCCACGTATCGTAGTAATCCAGCCCGACCATCCACAGCCCCAGCGCAAACATTCCAAACACGACAGCAGCCACACCCCAGTGCAGCACCATGCTGACCAGACCGTAGCGAGAGGATGAATTACGTAGCTGCATTACCAGTACCTTGTCAGAAGTGTTACCAGACTAGCTTTTTATCTATCGAATGAAAGCGCAAAATTTCGCTCGGACGTATCGAACAATACGATAGGTCTGGTGGGCAGTTCGTACCTCGATTCTGTTGCTTCCCTCAACACCTGAACCACTGTTCAGCCGTGTCAGGCTGTCCGCGCTGCAGCAGCATCCCGATAATTTGCCGTCAGTAACACTTTGCAATGACCATCGGCCTTTCGATGCCGATGAACGGCACCATCAGGCTTGAGCACAGGGATATAACGAATCGAGCACGCATAAAAAAAGGGATGCGGTATGAACCGCATCCCTTTCAGTCAGCCATCGGACGGTCAGTTATTGGCGTCTGCAGGCGCTGCTTCAGCAGGGGTCTTGGCGGGAGCCGGTTTGCTCTGAGCCTTTTTCGCGGCCTCTTTTTTGGCCGCTTCCTTCTTCGCAGCCTCTTTTTTAGCCGCTTCTTTCCTGGCCGCTTCCTTGCTCTGCACTTTCTTCGCAGGCTCGGCCTTGGTCGCCGGCTTCTTCGCTGGCTCGGCTTTTACCGGTGGCTTGGCAGGCTGGACAACCGGCGCAACCACGGGTGCCGGAGCGGCAGCCGGTGCAGGCGCTGGAGCAGGCTCTACAGCCTTCTCTACCGGAGCAGGGGCCGGGGCCGGTGCTTCATCACCACCGAACAGGCGCGAGAAGAAGCCTGGCTTGTCAGCCTGCGGCTTGGCAGGTTCGGCCGGCTTGTCGGAGGAACCACCGAACAGATTGCTGAAGAAATTGCCTTCGGACTTCTGCGAAGCCGGGGCCGGTGCTTTCGGCGGTGCAACCTTGACCGGTTCGAACGACTTGCCAGCGGCCAGATCCTGCACCTGACCGGCTGCACGCTGACCACTGCGCAGGGCGCCTTCCAGAGTGCCGGGGTACAAGGTGTCGGTGTGCTCGCCAGCAAAGGCTACACGCAGAATCGGCCGTTCCCACAGACGCCAGTATTTGCTGATCTGACCGGGGCCGAACGCCAGGTAAGAACCGCCAGTGGACGGATCGACGCTGTAGCGGCGGATTTCATAACCGGTGTACGCACCGCGTGCTTCAGGGTAGAACGCATGCAGACGGATCAGCACCTGATCGACCATCTGCTTGTCGCCGAAGGCCTGCATGATGCGCGCGTTGTCGCCCGACAGGTTGATCACCACGTTGGCGCCACCTTTAAGCGCCGGCTCTACCCACAACATGCCCAGACCGGTGTTACTGAACACTTCACCGGACATGCGCGCCTTGCTGTCCCAGACCGGGGTCTTGAACTTGAGCATGATCTGATCGCGCCAGCCGTAGTTGGTGCTCTTGATCGCGCCCATGTGCTGAGCGTCCAGCGCAGGCGTCATCTGGATCTTGCCCAGCGAACGCAACGGCACGGCCATGACCACGTAATCCGCCGTGTAGCTGGTCGCGCCAGCCTTGACGGTGACCTTGTCCTTCTCCTGGACGACTGCCGTCACCGGCGAGTTGGTCTTGACGGTCTTGAGTTGCTTGACGAACGCCTGGGTCAGCACCGCACTGCCTCCGGGCAGGCGCGCAGCACGCAAGTCACGCTCGTCGACCGAGCGATAAACCCGCGATTGCTGGGCGAGGTACAGCAACGACAGGCGCGAAGGCTCGTCGTAGCGGGTACGGATCTGCTGATTGATCAACTGACGCGCCGTAGCAGGCAGGTTCAGACGGTCCAGCCAGTTGGCGACGTTGATCTGGTCCAGCGCAAACAGCGTGCTGTTGGACGCCGGGTTTTCCGGGTCGTCAACCGAACGCGCGAGGTTGTCCAGCGTGTCGTTGTAGCGCTTGATGGCTTCGGCGGTCGCCGGCTGTTTGACGGCCAGGTCAGCCTGGGTGAAGTACACGCCGTCGATCAGGTAGCTGGGCGTGCGCACGAATTCAGGCGCGGGCACGGTCGCCAGCTTGAAGCTGTCCAGGTAGCGGTTCAGCACAGGCTGAGCCTTGGTGTTGCCGATCCACTCGCTGGTCGCCAGACCGGAGCGTCCACCCAGACTCGGCTTGGCTTCCAGCACCGTCACCTGCCAGCCTTTGGCCTGCAGTTCATAGGCAGCAGTCAAACCTGCCAGACCACCACCGACGACAATGGCGGTTCGTTGTTTTTCATCGGCGAGCGTCGAAACGCTGACCAACCCTGCCACTATCAGCGCACAGGCGCGCAGCCAACCAGAAAGCATTCGGCGAACTCCAGAAAACATAGGGAAGATAGGGCAAGTCAGCCCGACACATCGACTCGCTGCGCAGGATACGCGAGCCATCAAATAGCCGCCAGCAATGTCCATCGCCCGTTAAAACTGCATCAAAGGTTGTTCCGCAGCCGGGCATTGCATAGGCTTGCGCGATTGTTCGTCCTCGCATCAGGCGAGTCGCTACCCGGAGATTGAAAATGGGCCTCAATGACCAGTGGATGCAGCGTGACCTGAAGGTCCTGTGGCACCCCTGCACCCAGATGAAAGACCACGAAAATCTGCCGTTGATACCGATCAAGCGTGGTGAAGGCGTATGGCTTGAAGACTTCGAGGGCAAGCGTTATCTGGACGCTGTCAGCTCCTGGTGGGTCAACGTTTTCGGACACGCCAACCCGCGCATCAATCAGCGCATCAAGGATCAGGTCGACCAGCTGGAGCATGTGATCCTCGCCGGTTTCAGCCATCAGCCAGTGATCGAACTGTCCGAACGGCTGGTCAAACTCACGCCCGAGGGCCTGACCCGCTGCTTCTACGCCGATAACGGCTCGTCTTGCATCGAAGTCGCGCTGAAAATGAGCTTTCATTACTGGCTCAATCGCGGCCAGCCGGACAAGAAACGCTTCGTCACCCTGACCAACAGCTACCACGGCGAGACCATGGCGGCGATGTCGGTCGGTGACGTGCCGCTGTTCACCGAAACCTACAAGGCGTTGCTGCTCGATACCATCAAAGTGCCGAGCCCCGATTGCTACCACCGCCCGGACGGCATGAGCTGGGAAGAGCATTCGCGCAACATGTTCGTCGCCATGGAGCAGACCCTTGCCGAACACCACGCCAGCGTTGCGGCGGTGATCGTCGAACCGCTGATCCAGGGCGCGGGCGGCATGCGCATGTATCACCCGATCTACCTAAAGCTGCTGCGCGACGCCTGCGACCGCTATGGCGTGCACCTGATCCACGATGAAATCGCTGTCGGTTTCGGCCGTACCGGGACCATGTTCGCCTGCGAACAGGCCGGCATCCGTCCGGATTTCCTGTGCCTGTCCAAGGCACTGACCGGTGGCTACCTGCCGCTGGCGGCCTGCCTGACCACCGATGATGTGTACGACGCGTTCTACGACGACTACCCGACCCTGCGTGCGTTTCTACACTCGCACAGCTACACCGGCAACCCGCTGGCCTGTGCGGCGGCGCTGGCGACCCTGGATATCTTCGAGGAGGACAACGTCATCGAAAACAACAAGGCCCTGGCGCAACGCATGGCGACGGCCACCGCGCACCTGGCCGATCATCCGCATGTCGCGGAAGTGCGTCAGACCGGCATGGCCATCGCCATCGAAATGGTCCAGGACAAGGCGAGCAAAACCGCCTACCCGTGGCAGGAACGCCGCGGCATGAAAGTCTTCCAGCATGCGCTGGAGCGTGGCGCACTGCTGCGGCCACTGGGCAGCGTGGTGTATTTCCTGCCGCCGTATGTGATTACGCCGGAGCAAATCGACTTCCTCGCCGAAGTGGCCAGCGAAGGCATTGATATCGCAACACGTAGCAGCGTCAGCGTTGCCGTGCGCGAGAACTTTCATCCGGACTTCAGGGATCCGGGTTAAAGGCTGGAATTAAATGCAGCCGGACTGGCGCCTTCGCGAGCAAGCTCGCTCCCACTGGCGGGGGCCTGTCCGGGCGACCTTCATTTGCTCGCGAATGCGTCATCACAAAACGAACACCAGAACCGAGACACACCATGAGACTGTCCCGCTTTTTTACTGAAACGCCGCTGAGTCTGGGCGAGCATGAACTGCCTGAGGCCCAGGCGCATTACATCAGCCGCGTGCTGCGCATGACCGAAGGTGACGCGCTGCAACTGTTCGACGGTTCGGGCCAGGAGTTTCGCGGCACCTTGCTGGAAGTCGGCAAGAAGCGCGTGCATGTGCAGCTCACCGAAAGCTTTGCCGGGCAGCAAGAGTCAGGCCTGCGCATTCACCTCGGTCAGGGCCTGTCGCGCGGCGAGCGGATGGACTGGGCCATTCAAAAGGCCACCGAACTGGGCGTCAGCGAAATTACGCCGATTGCCAGCGAACGCTGCGAAGTGCGCCTGAAGGACGAACGTGCCGAGAAGCGTCAGGCGCATTGGCAGCAGATCGCAATCAGCGCCTGCGAGCAATGTGGCCGCTCCGTGGTGCCGGTGATTCATGCGCCGATGCCGCTGGCCGAGTGGATCAAGCACACCGAGGCCGACCTGAAACTGGTCCTGCACCCGGTGGCTGAACCTCTGACCAGTCATGACAAGCCTGCCAGCCTGGCCTTTCTGATTGGTCCGGAAGGCGGTCTGAACGATGCGGAAGTCGATCAGGCGCAAGACGCCGGCTTCCACGCCGCACGCCTCGGCCCGCGCGTGCTGCGCACGGAAACCGCTCCCGTGGTCGCGCTCAGCGTGGCGCAACAGCTGTGGGGCGATTTTTGATCATTTGATGCGTCCTCAAACGCGCTGCACGCTCAGAATCAGACACCGGCTCGCTCCCACAAGGATTTGCATTTACCCAGCCATTGAGGCCTGAACCTGGCCACTTTCACAGCACATAAAAACAAATCGCCACGAAGTGCATCAAACTGCCGCCGATGACGAACAGGTGCCAGATACCGTGAAAGTGGCGGATCTGGTCATAGGCGAAGAACAGGATGCCGACGGTGTACAGCACGCCGCCTCCGGCCAGCCAGATGAACCCCGATACACCGAGTGCAGCCAGCAGTGGCTTGACGGCCACCAGCACGATCCAGCCCATCACGGCGTAGATCACGATGGACATGATTCGCGCTTCGGAGCGCGGTTTTATCTCTTGCAGGATGCCGATCAGCGCCAGCCCCCAGACAATTCCGAACAGGGTCCAGCCCCATGCGCCGCGCAATGTCACCAGACAGAACGGGGTGTAGCTGCCGGCAATCATCAGGTAGATCGAAAAGTGGTCGACCTTCTGCATGATCGATTTCGAGCGTCCCTTGACGCTGTGGTAGACCGTCGAGACGCTGTACAGCGTCACCAGACACGCACCATAGATGGCCATGCTGACCACTTTCCAGACATCGCCATGCAGGCTGGCCATGACCAATAGCCAGATCGCACCGACGGCTGCCAGCACAGCGCCGACCAAGTGCGACCAGGCATTGAATTTTTCTCCGTAGTACATCCGCTCGATACCCTCTTGTGGCGAAAACACTGGAAACAGAGACTCCGGGTTATTGAAACAAACCGCAACACCCATGTCAGTGACGGATATTTTAAGCAGCTATCGACGCATGAGTTGTGCACAATCAGCGCACCTCAACCATAAGCGCCACGACATGCAGATCGATGACGAACTGACGCTCAAGAAACTGGAAATATTCCTGGCCTTCATGCGCACCGGCAATCTGGCACGTGCAGCGGAGGAGCTGCAGACCAGTAACGTCAGCGTGCACCGCGCCATTCATTCGCTGGAAAGTGCGTTGCGTTGCCCGCTGTTCAAGCATGAGGGCCGCAACCTGACGCCGCTGGAAAGCGCGTATGTACTTGAAGAGCGTGCGCAGAAGCTGGTCCAGGACGTGCTCGCCACGGTGGAACTGACCCGTCAGGCGGCAGGCTTCTCAGCGGCGCGGTTTCGCTTGGGGGCGTTGTATTCGCTGACCGTCAAGACCGTGCCGCAGTTGATCATGGGCCTGAAGATCCGCCGCAGCGAGCTGAATATCGACCTGATTCTGGGCTCGAACATGGACCTGCTCTACAAGCTCAAGAACATGGAAGTCGATGCGATGCTGGTGTCACTGGATGAGAGCACCAACGACCCGGACTGCGAGCATCTGGCGCTGTTTTCCGACGACATCTTTCTCGCCGTCCCCACCGACTCACCGTTCGCCGAACACCCTGAAGTGGACCTGGGCGACCTGCGCGAAGCGACGTTCATCACCCTGACTCAAGGCTTTGCCACGCACCGCGACGGGATCCGCGTGTTCCGGCAGGCCGGTTTCGAGCCCAAGGTGGCGATGCAGGTCAATGACATCTTCACCCTGCTGAGCATGGTCAGCTCCGGCGTCGGCTATGCACTGCTGCCGGGAAGAATCGCCGCGGTCTATGAAAACCGCGTGCGCCTGATCCCGTTGCAGAGCCGCTACCGGATGCAGCAACACATCGGCATTGTTTTTCTCAAGTCCAAACAGCGCGATCCCAACCTGCTCGCGCTGTTGGCCGAGTGCCGGATGTACACCAACCGGCTGCTGGAACAGATGACCTGACCTAGGCTCTGTACGAAAAGTCGGCGAACGAAGCATCACCGAGCGCAGCCACTTTTAGTAAAGCGCCTAGCCGACGATGGCGCGCACGATGAAGTACAGCACCGATGGCCCGAGCAGGCAGCCCAGACCGGTGTGGAACGTAGCGGTCAGCGCGCCATAAGGCACCAGACGCCGGTCGGTTGCCGCCAGCCCTGCGGTAACGCCGCTGACAGTACCCGCCAGACCACCGAAAACCATCGCTGAGCGCGGATTGTCCAGCCCCATCCAGCGCGCCGCCATGGGCGTGCCGACCATCACCAGAATCGCCTTGATCAGGCCGGTGGCAATCGACAGCGCCATCACATCGGAGGTGGCACCCAGCGCAGCACCGGTCACCGGGCCGACAATGTAGGTCACCGCCCCGGCACCGATGGTGGTCATGCTGATCGCGTCCCGATAACCGAACAGCCAGGCAATGCTCGCGCCGACGATAAACGGCAGAATCGTGCCCAGCAGCAAGGCGATGGCGCCGATCAGCCCGGCCTTGCGCGCTTCGGTGGCCTGCACTTCAAAAGCCGTCGCCACGATAGCGAAGTCACGCAGCATCGCCCCGCCCATCAGGCCGATACCGGAAAACAGCGTGATATCCGCCAGCCCTTTCTGGCCGCCGGTCAAGGTGCCGCCGACCCAGGCCAGAATCAGCCCGATGACGATCGCAATGGCCGAACCATGCACCCGGCCGAACGTCAGGCGTTTGGACAGCACCACAGACAACCACATGATGATGCCGACGAAGGCGAATGCGGTGATCAGGCCGTTGTGTTCAAGTCCCTTCTCGATGAGATCCCACATATCAGCGACCTCCAGCCGGGGCGATTTCAGGCGTCAGCAGCGGCTCTTCCTTGGGTAACGGCTCGCCGCGATTGGTACGACTGATCACTGCGATGGTGCAGGCACACAGCACCACCGAACCCACAGCGGCCAGCACCGCCACCGGCCCGCCCTTGAGTGCGGTTACAACGTTTTGTTGTGCGGCCATCGCCACCACCACCGGGATGTACAGCGCGCCCCAGAAACCCACGCCCATTTCGCAGTCTTTGCTCATGCCGCCGTGTTTTTCCATCCACAGGCGCGCGCAGATCAACAGGATCATGGCGATCCCGACCCCGCCCACATTGGATTTCACGCCCAGCAGAACGCCGAGCATATCGCCGAGAATCACGCCCGCAAGCGTGCAGATGGCCAGTAGTGCAACACCATAGATAATCATTGTTGTTATTCCTCTGTTTGCATTGCTGAAGTTGTTGTTTTTGTCCTTCGTAGCAGCTGCACGGCGGCTCTATGGGGTGCGGCGACCCTCCTCGCGCGACAGCGCAACCAGGCTGTCCAGGCGCGCAGCCTGAAAAGCCAGCGCGGTGCCCTGCTGGAATACCTTGCGCGCCAGCCCGGTCAGCACGCTGCCGGGCGGCAACTCGATGTGCAGGCGCACGCCCCGCTCCCAGGCGGTTTCCACGGTGCTGCGCCAGTCGATGACCCGACACATGTTGAACGCCAGGTCGTCACGCAGCTTCTCGGCATTGCGCACAGGTCGCGCCGTGCTGCCGCTCAGGTAACGTATGGTGGGTGCCTTTAGCGCGACCCTTGAAAAGGCCTCGGCCAGTTGTTGCGCGGGAGCGTCCAGCAAGGCGCAATGTGACGGCACGCTGACCGCAAGACGCTTGACCGCTGCCGCTCCGGCAGCCTTGGCCAGTTGACCGACCTGATGCATCGCCTCGGTACTGCCGGAGATCACCATCTGGTTGTCGGCGTTGATATTGGCGAGAAATACCGGTGCCTTCGCGCTGTGTACCTGCGCGATCAGCGCTTCTACCTGCGTCTGGTCCAGACCGATGAGCGCGGTCATACCGTAACCCTGCGGCCAGGCGCTTTGCATCAGCTCGCCACGCAGCGCGACCAGGCGCACGGCGTCGTCAAAAGCCAGCGCTCCCGAAATCACTGCTGCCGGATAAGCGCCGATGGACAGCCCTGCCAGGTAGTCCGGCACACACTCACGCGCCTGCAGCACGCGCGCGCATGCGACGCCAGCGATCAGCAGGCAAAGCTGAACGGCACGGGTGGCTTGCAGTGCCTCGGCAGTGTCCAGCGCCAGCACGTCTTCGCCCAGCGCATCGGCGGCTTCCTGCAGGCAATCGCGCACCACGGCCTCGTCCGGCAACTGATGCAGCATGCCGGCTTGCTGGGCGCCCTGGCCGGGAAATACCCACAGGCTGCTCATGCGCACACCTGCCCCAGGTGCCATGGGTCTGCAACCAACCGCGCGCCGCTGGCGGTCTTGAGCAGCACCCGCCCCGTTGGCCGCGCCCACTCACGCAGCGCCACGGCACCCTGCTCGAGTTGCAGCTGGACGTCGACCCGGCAGACCGAGGTTTCCAACGCCTCGACCAGCTCGGCGGCACAGCGGCGACTCAGGCGTCCAGGGGTGCGAAGAATCAGGTCCAGATCGCTGTCCTGATGCAACGCGGCAATACCGCTGGCCAGCTCGAATCCGGCACTGCCGCCGACGCCCCAGTCCAGCTCCAGCGCCTCCATGACCGGACGGATCTGGCGCAACGCCTGCAACGCCGGCCATTGCTGAAGGCTCTCGGTCGGGGCTTCGATCAACTGCTCGGGCATGACCCTTCGGCAGACGTCGGCCAACGACATGCTTGCGGCATAGCGTTGCTCCCGACCGCGACCGCGCAAGCCCACCGCCACCTGCCCGGCGGGCATTGCCTGACGCCGGACCACCACCGGTTGCCCGGCCAGCACGGCCTCGACCGCCCATTTGGGCGCGTCGTCAGGCAACGCAGACAGCGGCATGCCCCACAACAAATCATGGGGCAGCACTGCGCCAGTGTTGCTGATCACCATTGCGCCCGCAGCAACTGACGCACATTGGCCGACGCCGCACGGTTGCTCGCACCCAGACGGCTGCTCAGATCGACGCCGCGGGCCTGCACGTCCTTGATCGCACTGCTCAGCACGTTGCGCACCTGAATCAGGTCATCTGCAGCGGGCTGTTCGATCTGGCTGACCGCCAGGGTTTCCCACAGCAGACCGAGACTGGCGTAACTGTCGATGTCGTAAGCCATCGGCGGGATGCTGGCGG
This sequence comes from Pseudomonas sp. ICMP 10191, assembly GCF_001467335.1. Classification (NCBI taxonomy): domain Bacteria; kingdom Pseudomonadati; phylum Pseudomonadota; class Gammaproteobacteria; order Pseudomonadales; family Pseudomonadaceae; genus Pseudomonas; species Pseudomonas sp. ICMP 10191. Next base: position 61,743 of record NZ_LKGW01000107.1, on the reverse strand, counting down.
CGAGCTTTTCCAAGTCCTCGACGCTGCGCAGGGTTACGCGGGCTGCCGAGGCTTTGCCCATCGCATGCACCATCACGCCGGGATCACGCAGCGCGATCAATCGATTGGCCTGATAGCCGTGGGCCAGGAATGCGCCGGACATGGCTTTGCCCACCAATAGACCGATCACCGGATGTCCCGCCAGACGCGCTCGCGCGTAACTGTCCACAGCTCCGGCCAATGCCTGATGGATACCGAGCGCCTCCTCGCGACGCCCGTAGGCCTGGCTCGGCACGTCGACGATGGCAATCAATGCACGTTTTTCGGCGCGGTCGCGATCCTGCTCGATGGCCTCGTCCACCGCCTTGGCCAGGCCCCAGCCTTCCAGCAGGCCGACTTCGCCCTGACGCGCCCGGGGAAAGCGGTTGTCGGTATCGGCAATCACTGCAACAAAACGCACCGCCTGCTCGCCGAGAAAACCGTCGGCGACCTTGAGTGAGGCAGGCAGGCCAGTGACCTCACGGGCGCCTGCGCTCAAGGCGTTGAACCAGTTCAAACCCCGCTGTGAATGACTCATGACCGGGCTCCTTGATAGAGGGTACGCACGCTTTGCGGATCAATTTGCGGCTCGGTGTCCAGGCTTGCCAGTCGCTGCAGGAACAGTGGGTACTGACTGCTGCGATGCGTGTCGGGCACGCCCTGTTTGAGCCAGCCGCTGACCTGCTGGCGGACATCGGCGACATCATCGGCAGCAAAACCATCCACCAGAGCGCTGGCAAAGCGTTGCTCGCCACCGGTCAGGCTCCAGATGAACGGACGGTCACGGGAGTCGTATTCTTCGATGCCGGCTTCCTGCTCGATCACCTGCGGACCGTTCAGGCCCAGACGTGCTTCCTGGGTCACCAGCAGGTAACTGCACAGCCCTGCGGCGATGGACATCCCGCCAAAGCAGCCGACGCTGCCTGCCACCACACCGATCACCGGCTGGTACTGACGCAGATCGACTATCGCGGCATGAATCTCAGCAATCGCGGCCAGGCCCAGATTGGCTTCCTGCAAACGCACACCACCGGTTTCCAGCAGCAAGATAGCAGCGGTGGGAATACCGTTGCGGTTATCTTCGGCAGCCAGTTCCAGCGCACCGGCCATTTTCGCGCCGCCGACTTCGCCCATGCTGCCGCCCTGAAACGAGCCTTCGATGGCGGCGATGACCACTGGCCGACCATCGACAGTGCCTTTGGCGACCACCACGCCGTCATCCGCCTGAGGCACCACGCCCTGCATGGCCAGCCACGGCGACATGACCCGATCGAACGGCCCCAGCAGTTCGCGGAAGCTGCCTGCATCCAGCAAGGCGCGGGCGCGCTGTCGGGCACCCAATTCGATGAAACTGTGCTGATTCAGCAAACGTGCGCTATCAGTCATGACCGATCTCCTCGAAGCCTTGCTCCAGGCGCAAACGCACGACGCCGGGCGTCGCGCCGAAGTCATGAATATCGATGCTCAGCGCAGGCGGGGTCTGCCCCTCGAACATGCGCTCGAACAGGTGTTGCCAGCGCAGCGAGGCACCGTTGACCGACGTCACCACCTGAATCGACAAGGTGCCCGGTTTACCGGGTTCCAGCAGCACCTCCAGATCACCGGAGCCCACCACCCCCACCAGCGCACGGCCCTTGGGCGGCTGTCCGGCAGGAAATTCAAAAGACAGGGTTTCCATTTCAGGCACTCCTCGAAACAGGGCCGAGCGCAGGCTCAAGACCATCGATGAACAGGCAGGCAGCCAGCAGATCCGCCGCGCCACCGGGCGAAGCATTGAGGGCCAGCAAGTGCTGATCAAGCTCGTTCAGTGCGCGGCGGCCCGCCAGACTGGCGCTGCCTCCGGCGTCCAGCACGCGCTGTGCCCCGTGCTGCATGGCATTCAGCCCTTCGATGCCGGCGCGATGCAGCACACAGGTGTCGTCCAGCGTAGTCATGATCGCCAACAGCGCATCCAACCGGGCGTTCTGCTCGCCGCTGCCTGCCGCACGGCTGCGTTGCAGTTGTGGCAAGGCGAACAGCCTGACCGCCGGGAACCCTTGCTGCGCCTGCTCTCTGGCGCCCATGACACCGTAACGCCGAACTACCTGATCACCGTGGCTATTCTGCGTGAGCACCTGGCGGTCCTTGATCTGGGCCAAAGCGGCAGCGCGCGCGCAGATGGCATCGGGCGCACAATCCCGAGCCTCCAGCGCGGCAGCGGTCACCAGCAGACCCAGCGCCCAGATCGCGCCGCGATGCGTATTCACCCCGCTGGTGGTGCGCAGCATGGTGGCTTCGCCTTCACGGCCAAGCCTGCCCAGTGCCTCACGCAATGGCCGGTCCACAACAGCGAACTGCGTGGCGGCGTCAGCCATCAACTTGAAAGTCGGCCACAATGACAACGCCGAGGAATGCATCAGCCCCAGGTGCAAATCGCTGTGCGCGCCGCTGCCACGCCGGTCCACCAGGGCCGGTTTGGGCGACAGGTCGGCTTCGTCGATCAAGGCGTCGACGGCCAGATCGGCCAGTCGTACTGCCAGCGAGGCCGATTGCGGTGCCAATTGAAGTGCGCTCATTACCAGCTCCTGAATTTGGCAGGCGGGTTGTAGAGGCCACCGGACCACTGAACCAGATCGGCAATGCTCTTGGCGGCCAGCAGTTCACGACTGGCGTCGGTGCGACGAATGCCGAGGTCTTCGGGCAGCGCGATCAGCCCTTCACGGCGCATGCGCGCGGTGTCCTTGGGGTTGTGGCGCAAACCGATCACAGTCACGCCCGCCACTGCCGCGATCATCGCCTGGCGTTCCTCAAGGCTGCGCGCCTTGTAAAGATAGGCGATGCCTTCTTCGGTCAGCAGGTGGGTCACGTCGTCGCCGTAGATCATGATCGGCGCCAGCGGCATGCCGCTTTTCTTCGCCACTTCGACGGCGTCCAGGGTTTCGACAAAGGTCGGTTTGCCGCCTTCCTGAAACGTTTCGACCATCTGCACCACCAACTTCTTGCCGCGCTCCAGGTAGGCAGAAGGGCCGTCATCGTGCTGCTGACGCATATCGAGCCAGGCGGGCGTGGCGTGACGCCGGCCGCGTGGGTCATGGCCCATGTTCGGCGCGCCGCCAAAGCCGGCCAGACGACCACGGGTGACTGTCGAGGAGTGCCCGTCGCCATCGACCTGCAGGGTTGCGCCGATGAACAGGTCCACGGCGTATTGCCCGGCCAGCTGGCAGAGCTGGCGGTTGGAACGCAGCGAGCCATCGCGTCCGGTGAAGAACACATCCGGGCGGGCAGCAATGTAGTTCTCCATGCCCAGCTCGGTGCCAAAACAATGCACGCTCTCGACCCAGCCGCTTTCGATGGCCGGGATCAGCGTCGGGTGCGGATTGAGTGTCCAGTTGCGGCAGATCTTGCCCTTCAGGCCCAGCGACTCGCCGTAGGTCGGCAGAATCAGCTCAATGGCGGCGGTATTGAAACCGATGCCGTGGTTCAGCGACTGGACATTGTGTTTCTCGTAGATGCCGCGAATCGCCATCATTGCCATCAGCACATGCACCGGCTTGATGTGGCGCGGGTCGCGGGTGAACAGCGGCTCGATGTAGAACGGCTTGTCGGCCACCACCACAAAATCGACCCACGAGGCCGGGATATCCACCCGTGGCAGCTCGCTGACGTCATCGACCAGCTGATTGACCTGGACGATAACGATGCCGTCGCTGAATGCCGCCGGTTCGATGAGTGCGGGGGTGTCTTCGGTACTGGGCCCGGTGTAGATGTTGCCGGCGCGGTCGGCCATGAAGCCTGCCGCCAGCACCACGTTGGGGATGAGGTCCACCACCAGCCGTGAATAGAGTTCGATGTAGGTGTGGATCGCGCCGATTTCCAGCAGGCCGTCTTCCAGCAACTGACTGATGCGCAGGCTTTGCGTGCCGGCAAACGAGAAGTCCAGCTTGCGCGCGATGCCTTGTTCGAACAGGTCAAGGTGCTCGGCGCGGCCGACGCTCGGCATGATCATGTGCAGGTCATGCACCTTGCCCGGATCGACTTTGGCCAGCGCGCGGGAGAGGAAGTCAGCCTGCTTCTGATTGTTGCCTTCAAGCACCACGCGGTCGCCGGAAACCAGCAGGGCCTCCAGCGCGGCGACGATATTGCCGGTCGGCAACACCACACCATCGGCCAACGCCCGCACTTGCTCCAGACGCCGCTGCTTCTCGCTGCGACGACGTGTCCAGCGTGCGTCGGGGGAAGTTGTTGTTGTCATGATCGCTCCACGATTTTGCTGTCGTCGGCCACCTTAGGAGCGATAGCGGTCAGGCATCAATCAAGCAGCGCGTCGAATCATTACGGCTGGAGTAACGATGGGGAAACGGACGTTTCGCCGGGTGCGTCGTCGCGCATGCAACATGCTCGAAACACCCGGCTGGTAATTGCGTAGGACCGGTCTTTAAAGGGCTCGGGGTGCTATCGGAATCCGTGTTTGCGCCTAGCCTTGAGGTTTTCCGTAACACAGAGGCAGTAGCGCGATGTCATTTATAGTCAGGGAAGGCGATCTCACTACCACCGGCGGCTTCGTGCTGGCCGCATCGGCAAGCGAAGTCATCGAACTGCGTCGTGTGGCGCGCATGGGTGACCCGGTGTGGTGCCCGGCCTGCAGGCAGATTGGCTTCATCGCCCAGGGAAACCCCACCTACATCGACGAACTTGTGGCGGTCGCTACTCAGGGTCATGAGGTGCAGTGTGGCTGTGCACCCGGCAGCAACACGCTGACCACCTCGCAGGAGCACGTCCGGGCCGACATGGACGCGACCGTCGCCATCCCCGAAGAACTGGCCTCGACAGCGCGACTCTATGCCGAACATCTGGCGCGCTCATTGAGAGACGGCAGCTATACGCCCGAAGTACTCAGGCCTCTTTCGCAGCCATGTTGAGTTGCGAATCTCGTGCCCATGCTCCGTATTCAGCATACACATGCTTTGTGGGAGTGAGCTTGCTCACGAATGCGCTGGTTTAAACGCCCTGCTTTCGGGGTCTGTACCGGCCCCTTCGCGAGCAAGCCCGCTCCCACATGACTTGCGTTTCAACTCTAGCGCCAAGGCTCCGTATAGGTATGCCCATCACGGATGGGCGTTGGTCTCGAGCAAGTGATGCAGTTCCATGAACTGCTGCGTCAGTTTGTGCCGTGGGTCGAGGTGGATCAGCGGCAGGTTGGCCTGATGCGACTCGCGCATTTTTACCGAGGCGTTGAGATAGACCGGCAGCACCGGCAGGCCTTCGGCAATCAGTTCGTCGAGCATCTGCTGCGGCAGGCTGGCTCTGGGCTGGAACTGGTTGACGATGATGCCTTCAACCTGAAGATCTTCGTTGTGGTCCTCTTTCAACTCCTCGATCTCGCGCATCAACCCATACAGCGCCTGTCGCGAGAAGCTGTCGCAGTCGAAAGGGATCAGCACCCGATCAGAGGCGATCAACGCCGAAACCGCATAAAAATTCAGTGCTGGCGGCGTATCCAGATAGATACGCTCGTAATCTTCGCTCAACTCGTCGAGCAGTTTGCGCAGCTTGTTGATCTTGTGCTTGGCCTCGAGCTTGGGCTGCAGGTCAGCAAGCTCTGCAGTCGCCGTGATCACGTGCAGGTTGTCGAACGGTGTTTCGTAGATATCGACATGGTTCTTTTTGGCGACCGGTGAGCCGGACAGCGTGTTCTTGAAGAACTCGGCAATCCCCATCGGAATGTCCTGACCGGTCAGGCCGGTGAGGTACTGAGTCGAGTTGGCCTGGGCATCGAGATCGATCAATAACGTCCGATAGCCTTCGTGAGCGCTGACTGCAGCCAGATTGCAGGCGATGCTCGATTTGCCGACACCGCCCTTCTGATTGAATACCACGCGACGCATGCTTTGGATTCCTTGAAAGATGAAGAAACAGCAGGAGTGGCCGATAACGACCGTAAGAGGAAATCGAGTCTAGACAGTGCATGTGACAACGGTGAGCTTAACGCAAAACAGTTGCTGGCCGGTTGTCATACAGAAAAACGACTTCAACCTTAAAATACACGCCTGTAAACGGTTTTTATGTAACAAATTTGCTAGTAATGAGCCCCATCAGGATAATGCGCGCACTCGGTCAATTACCGCACCCAGGCTGATATCGACCTGATATCGATGTAGCGAGAAACAAGCCCGCAGGGGCGGGAAGAGAAGCCTTGATCACCTTCAACATTGCACGATGGCAAGCCTGGGCGCCGGGCCTGGCGAGCGCGGAAGACTGGCAGCGATGGAGCCTCGATCCGACGCTGCTGGAAACCAGTGATGCAGCGCCAGACGTGTCTTTCCTTCCTGCGATGCAACGCCGCCGCCTGGGCCGCATGGCGAGAATGGCGTTTGCCGTCGGCTGGCCATTGACTGAAGGGCTGGAGCGCGTCCCGCTGGTGTTTGTCTCGCGCCACGGAGAAACCCCGAGGACCTTTGAAATCCTGCGTGATCTGGCCGCCAACGAGCCGCTTTCACCGACCCAGTTCAGCCTTTCAGTGCATAACGCCATCATTGGTCTGTGGTCGATCATGCGCGGTGAAACAAGTGAGATGACAGCCCTGGCCGCCACAGGCGACGGGCTGGAGTATGGAGCATTCGAGGCCGCAGCGTTGCTGGCCGAGGGAGCAGAAGCAGTATTGCTTGTGGTGACTGAAGAACAGCCGCCGCAAGCCTATGCCCAATGGATTGATGACGTGCCCTTTCCCTACGCGGTCGGCTTGCTGCTGACGCCGGGGAATGAGTGGCAACTGTCTCTGAACACCGATACGCAAGGCACCAAGCGCACTCAGTGGCCCCATGCCCTGAACCTGCTGCGGGCCTTGCACACTGATCAATCCGTCTGCCTGCACCCTTGGAATAACCGGTTATGGAACTGGCAACGCAGTCACTGAAAAAAGGTCGGGACGCCTATTACTGGCGTCTGCTGGCAACAGGCATCAGCTTTGCCCTGTTCGGGTTGAGCGGTTTATGCCTGCGGTTGTTCGTTTTTCCAGTATTGAGTTGCCTGCCTGGCAGTGTGGCCAGCCATCAGCGCCGCGCGCGACGGACCATCAGCCGCCTGTTCTGGCTGTTCATCCGCATCATGGCGCGCATGCGGGTGCTGACCTATGACGTACAAGGCGCCGAAAAGCTTGGTCGCCCAGGGCAGATGATCATCGCCAACCACCCGTCACTGATCGATGTCGTGTTTCTGATCGGGCTGGTGCGTGACGCCAACTGCGTGGTCAAACGCAGCCTGTGGGAGAACCCGTTCACCCGCGGCCCTGTGCGCTCCACCGGTTACATCAGCAACGACGGCAGCATGGAGATGCTAGACGCCGCCGTAGAGCGCCTGCAAAGCGGCCAGACACTGATCATTTTCCCGGAAGGCACGCGCACCCAGCCAGGCCAGCCGCCTGTCTTTCACCGCGGCGCGGCCGCCATTGCGCTGCGTGGCGCGAGCGTCATCACCCCGGTGACGATCAAGGTCCAGCCGACCACCCTGACCAAGGCCGAGCCTTGGTATCGCATTCCGCAACGCCGCGTGCACTTCACTTTGCGCGTCGGTGCCGATATAGAACCAACCGCCTTCAGTGCGCTAGGCCCACCGCCCCTGGCGTCCCGCAAGCTCAACGATTACCTGCATGACTATTTCACCAAGGAGCTCGCCTCAGATGAGCGATCTGCACCAGGACATTAAATTGTTGATCATCGATGCCCTGGGCCTCGAAGACATCACCCCGGAAGATATCGGCAACGATATGACGCTGTTTGGCGAAGGACTGGGACTGGACTCGGTGGATGCGCTCGAATTGGGCCTGGCCATCCAGAAGCGTTATGGCATCAGGATCGATGCCGATGCAAAGGACACCCGTAACCATTTCGCCAGCGTCGACAGCCTTGCGGCCTTCGTCAGCGCCAGACAACCGGCCTGAGAATTGAACATGCAAACCCGTGAAGACATCTTCGAAATCCTGCGCACCGCAATGGTGGAACTGTTCGAACTGGAGCCTGAGCGAGTCACGCTTGAAGCCAACCTGTATCAGGACCTGGAAATCGACAGCATCGATGCCGTGGACCTGATCGATCACATCAAACGCAAGACCGGCAAAAAGATTGCGGCTGAAGAGTTCAAGTCGGTGAGGACCGTGAATGACGTGGTAGAGGCCGTCTACAAACTGGTCAACACCGCCGAATGAAGCGGCTGATTGGCCTGATTCTGGTGCTGGCCGGCGTGCTCTATCCATTCGCCGTCTATTGGGGGACCGAGCATTTCGCCCCTTGGCAGTTCGCGCTGCTGCTGGGCAGCCTGTGGCTGGCGCGCGCCCTGACCGGAGAGCGCAGGCAAGGCAGCCTGGCGATGGCGATTGTAGCGCTGATCTTTTGCGCGGTGCTCGGCGCCCTCGACAGTCACATGATGCTGCGCTGGTACCCGGTACTGGTCAGCACCTTCATGCTCGGCCTGTTCGGCTCAAGCCTGGTCTACGGCCCGCCGATCGTGGAAAAGATGGCGCGCCTGAACCGTCCCGATCTGCCTGAGGCGGGTATCCGCTATACACGTAAAGTCACGCAGATTTGGTGCCTGTTCTTTCTCGTCAACGGCCTCACGTCAGCCATCCTGACACTGTGGGCACCGTTGTCATGGTGGACGCTGTACACAGGCCTGATTTCCTACGGCCTGATGGGCGTGTTATTCGCTGTTGAATGGATCGTCCGCCCACCCTCAGCGGGCGGCAAATGAAATGGATCGCATGAACTGGTTGAACCTGGAACACCTGCTGCTCGATGCGCTGCCCGACCGGCTGCTGACGCTGGCCCCGACCCTCGACCACGCGCAGTTTCGTGATCAGGCGCTCGGCGTGGCTGCGGGGCTGAACGCGCGCGGCATCACACGCCTTGCAGTGCACCTCGAGGATGCCGCCGACCTGGCCATTGCGTTGTTCGCGGCCTGGCGCGCAGGTGTGCACGTGTTGCTGCCCGCCGACTTGCAGGGCCAGACCCGCGAGCGCTGGGCGAATCAGGTCGACCTGTGGCTGACTGACCTGCCGGGTGACACCCACCTGAGCGACCTGCATGCCGCGCCTCTCCCCGCGGCAGCGCTGGACCTCGACCAGTGCCGGCTGAGCCTGTGCACCTCCGGCTCCAGCGGCGAGCCCAAACTGATCGAAAAACACCTGCGGCAACTGGCCAACGAAGTCTGCGGGCTGGAGCAGCTGTGGGGCGCGGAGCTCGGCACGGCATGCATGATCGGCAGCGTGGCGACGCAACATATTTACGGGCTGCTGTTTCGTTTGCTCTGGCCGCTGTGCGCGGCACGCCCGTTCGTGCGCCGTCAGTTGCCGTTCGCCGAAGACCTGCAACGCGCCAGCCGTGAATACCCGTCATTCGCCTGGGTCGCCAGCCCTGCGCTGCTCAAGCGCATGGGCGACAATCTCGACTGGCCGGGTCTTGCCGCCGTGCGCCGGGTGTTCTCTTCCGGCGGCGCATTGCCGGCCGAAGCCGCACAGAGCCTGCAGCAACGCCTCGGTCAGTGGCCGACGGAAATTCTCGGCAGCTCGGAAACCGGCGGCATCGCCTGGCGTCAGGGCGGGCAACGCTGGCAGGCCTTCGACGGCGTAGAGCTGAGTCAGGATGCGCAAGGTGCGCTGCGCATCAGCTCGCCCTATCTGCCGCCCGGCCATGTCGAGCAGACCGCCGATGCGGCGCTGATCGGTGCAGACGGGCGCTTCGAACTGCTGGGCAGGCTCGACCGCATCGTCAAACTCGAAGAGAAGCGCGTGTCCTTGCCGCTGATCGAGCAGGCCCTCGCGGCTCACCCGTGGGTGAGTGAAGCGCGCCTTGGCGTGGTGCAGGCAAACCGTGCCTCGCTGGGCGCGCTGCTGGTGCTGAGCGACGCGGGCTTGCTGGTCCTGCGCAATCAGGGCCGTCGGGCGCTCACCGAAGCCTTGCGGCAGTACCTGCAACCGCACTGCGAAACCATCGCCCTGCCGCGTCGCTGGCGTCTGCTGCGGCAGATGCCGCTCAACGCCCAGGGCAAGCTGCCTCAGGCAGAGGTCGAGGCGCTGCTGCTGGCGCCACGCTCGAAACAGCCGGAAGTGCTTGAGCAACAGAACGTCGAAGGCGAGCTGCACCTGCAATTGAGCGTCCCGCCCGATCTGGCGTTTTTCAGCGGCCACTTTCCCAAGGCGCCGATTTTGCCGGGCGTGGTGCAAGTCGACTGGGCGATCAGCCTGGGCCAGCGACTGCTCGACCTGCCATGCGGATTTGCCGGTATGGAGGTGCTCAAATTTCAACAACTGGTGCGTCCCGGTGATCGCCTCACGCTGACACTGCGCTTCGATGCGACACGCTCCAAGCTGCACTTCGCCTTTCGCAACGCCGACAACGCGCCCTGCTCCAGTGGCCGCATCCTCCTGGAGGACGACCATGCATAAGCCTTGCGTGATCATTCCGGTGTTTGACCACGAGCTGGCCGTGCCCAACGTGGTCAAGGCCGTGCGCAACGCCGGGTTGCCGTGCATTCTGGTGGACGATGCCAGCAGTCCGGCCTGCGAAGCCGTGTTACAGCAGTTGGCGCAGGGTGAGGCTATCCACCTGCTGCGCCTGCCGGTCAATCAGGGCAAGGGCGGCGCGGTAATGGCCGGCTTTCGCGAGGCGATCCGGCTGGGTTTCAGCCATGCGTTGCAGGTCGATGCCGATGGCCAGCATGATCTGAGTGATATTCCGGTGTTTCTGGAGCAGTCGCGCCAGCACCCGGATGCGCTGATCTGCGGTTATCCGCAGTTTGACGAGAGCGTGCCCAAAGGCCGTCTGTATGCACGCTACCTGACCCACGTCTGGGTGTGGATCAACACCCTGTCACTGCACATTCGCGATTCCATGTGCGGCTTTCGCCTCTATCCACTGGCCCCGGTCCTGGCGCTGATCGACAGCGTGCAGATCGGCAGACGCATGGATTTCGACTCGGAAATGCTCGTGCGCCTGTCCTGGCGCGGCCAGCCGATGCGCTGGCTGCCGACCCGCGTTCATTACCCGCAGGACGGCCTGTCGCATTTCCGCCTGTTTCATGACAACGCCCTGATTTCGAAAATGCACGCCAAGCTGTTCTTCGGCATGCTGCTACGCCTGCCAATGCTCCTGTGGCGACGGTGGCGGCCATGAGCATCGACAAGTCGCCCAAGGAGCATTGGGCCAGTCATCAGGAGCGCGGCAGCTTCATGCTCATGAAACTCACCGCCTGGGGCATGCGGGTGCTCGGTCGGCGCCTGCTCAGCCCGGTGCTGTATGGCATCGTCCTGTATTTCTTTGTCTTCGGCCGACGTGCCCGGCACAGCATCTGGCAATACCAGCAGCACCTGGCGGACTGGAGCGGCAAACCCGAACTGCGGCCCAGCCAGCGCCGGGTGTTCGGGCAGTTCATGGCATTCGCCGATGCCTTGCTCGACAAGCTCGACGTGTGGAACGGCAGGCTGGGTATCGATCAGATCGAGATCGTCGACCAGGCCTTGCTGCGCCAGAACCTGCGTGGCCAACGCGGACAGATGCTGGTCGGTGCGCACCTGGGCAACCTTGAAGTGTGCCGAGCGCTGGCCGAACTCGGCGAAAAGGTCACCATGAACGTGCTGGTGCACACCAAACATGCCGAACGCTTCAATCGCCTGCTCGGTGAAGCCGGCGCGACACATCTGCGCCTGATTCAGGTCAGCGAGCTGGACCCGGCCATCATGCTGCAATTAAGCCAGCGTCTGGACGAAGGCGAGTGGCTGGCCATCGCCGGTGACCGCGTCGCGCTGCATGGCGGGCGCAATGTGCAGGTCGACTTTCTCGGTCAGCCGGCCAACTTCCCGCAAGGCCCCTGGCTGCTGGCCGGGCTGCTCAAGTGCCCGGTCAACCTGTTCTTTTGCCTCAAGGGTGCGAAAGGCTATCGGGTAATTCTCGAACCGTTCGCCGACGCCATCGAGTGGCGGCGCAGCGACCGTGCCCAGGTCATCGAGCAGTGGACCACGTGTTATGCCGAGCGTCTTGGGCACTATTGCCTGGAAGCGCCGCAGCAGTGGTTCAATTTCTACCCATTCTGGAAGTCTGCCGATGAATCAGGCTCATGAGCTGATCGCGCTCGGCGGTCATGTGCTGCGTTGTAAAATCAGCGCGGATCGCCACAGGAGGTTACATGCGCAGTAAGGGTTTCCTGCACATCGACACTGAAATCGTCGTGCCGTTTTTCGACGTCGACATGATGAACATCGTCTGGCACGGGCACTACGTGAAGTACCTCGAAGTGGCGCGCTGCGCGCTGCTCGATCATATCGGCCATAACTACATGCAGATGCTCGAATCCGGTTATGGTTGGCCGGTGATCGATCTGCAATTGCGCTATGTGCGCAGCGCCGTGTTCGGTCAGACACTGAACGTGCGCGCCAGTCTGGTGGAGTGGGAGAACCGTCTGAAGATCAATTACCTGATCACCGATGCACACACCGGTGAGCGCCTGACCCGCGCCAGCACTGTGCAGGTCGCCGTCGACAGCCAGAGCCGGGAAATGCAACTGGCCTCGCCGCAGGTGTTCATCGATGCCGTCAAAACTGCCCTTGAGAGCACAATAGAGAGCGCCTCGCCATGAACCGCCCGCTTCGTACCTTGATTCTGCTGGGTCTGCTGTGCCTTTCTTCTCTGGCGCAGGCGTTCGATCTGCAACAACTGAGCGATCAGCTCGCCAAGCCTGCCGTGGTGCAGGGTCGTTTCGTTCAGGAAAAACACCTGCGCGCCCTGCCGCAACCGCTGCTCAGCAAGGGCCGCTTCGTGCTCGCCAGGGATTTCGGGCTGCTCTGGCTGCTGGAAACACCGCTCAAACAGGATTACCGCATCAATGCCGACGGTATTGCCCGTCGTGAAGCCGATGGCAATGTCAGCACCTGGAAGCCGGTGCCGAACAAGAACGCCGGCGCCGAGCAGAACCGTCTGTTCCTGGCGGTCTTGCAAGGCGACAGTAGCGGTCTGCAGCGGGATTTCGACTTGCAGCTCAAGGGCGAGGCGAATGCCTGGCACCTCACCCTGACGCCGCGTTCGATGCTGCTGCAACAAGTGTTCAAACAGATCAACATCGACGGTGGCGAACTGGTGCAGCGTATCGAGCTGCTGGAAACCCAGGGCGACAGCACGGTCCTGAAAATGATCGACAGCAGCAGTGCCCCGACCCTGACCGATGCGCAGCGTAATGACTTCAAAGACTGAGCGGCTGTTGCCGCGACTGTTCCTGCTGATTCTGGCGGGCGTACTGGCGCTCGCGGGCTGGCAGTGGCACGACCGCTCGCCGCTGTCGGCCAACCTGATGGAGCTGGTGCCGGGCACCGATAACGACGAACTGGTCGTGAGCGCCGAAAAGCGCATGCAGGAACCGCTCAACCGCGAAATGCTGGTGCTGGTGGGCCACAGCGATCGGCAGAAGGCTGTCGAACTGGCACGCAATCTGGCTGAACAATGGCAGTCGACCGGCCTGTTCGAGAAGGTCCAGTGGTCGCTGCAGGCCGATCTGCCCGCGTTGCGCACCCAGTTGCTGCAAGGGCGCATCGCCATGCTGCCGACAGCGGACCGCACACTGCTGATCGACGACCCGAAAACCTTCATCGAACAGCGCGTACAGACGCTGTTCGACCCGTTTGCCGGGTTCAGCCTGGTGCCTGGCCAGGATGACTGGCTGGGGCTGACCGGACGTATCCAGAACGGCCTGCCGAAGCAGGGCTCGGTCGAGGCGGACCTGGCCAGTGGCGCGCTGGTGGCCAGCGCCGAGGGCAAAAGCTGGGTACTGCTGCGTTCGCGAACCCGAACCGATGCCTTCGACATGCACCTGCCCGGCCAGGTCGCGGACCTGCTGGCGCAAGCGCGGGTGCAGGCCAGTCAGGCGGGTGGTCAATTGCTCGCGGCCAGCGGGCTGCTTTACGCTGCCGATGGGCAGAAGCAGGCCAGCCGGGAAATCACCTGGGTCGGCGGTGGCGCAACGGTCGGTATCCTGTTGTTGCTGTTACTCGCCTTCCGCCGCTGGAGCGTGCTGCTGGCATTCGTGCCGGTGGTGGTCGGCATGCTCTTCGGCGCGGTGGCCTGCGTTGCGATATTCGGCAGCATGCACGTCATGACGCTGGTGCTGGGCTCGAGCCTGATCGGGGTGGCGGTGGATTACCCGCTGCATTACCTGTCCAAGAGCTGGAGCCTCAAACCCTGGCGCAGCTGGCCCGCCTTGCGCCTGACCCTGCCGGGCCTGAGCCTGAGCCTGATCACCAGTTGCATCGGCTACCTGGCGCTGGCCTGGACGCCGTTTCCGGCACTCACGCAAATTGCGGTGTTCTCGGCGGCCGGCCTGATCGGCGCCTACCTGACGGCGGTGTGCCTGCTGCCCGCGCTGCTCGCAAAAGTCGAGATCAGCCCTGCCCAGTGGCCGCTGAAAATGGCGCAATTGATGCTCGATTGCCGCGCCGCCTTGCTGCTGCGCATCAGCACACCGATCCTGCTGGTGCTGCTGTTGGTCTTCTGTGGCGGCGGACTCTGGCACCTGACCACCAAGAACGATATCCGCCAATGGGTGGCAGCACCTCAGGCGTTGACCGATGAAGCCCAGGCCATCGCACGGATCACCGGTTATCAGCCCACCAGCCAGTTTTTTCTGGTGCGCGGCAAGGACCAACAGCAGTTGCTGGATCGGCAGTCCGAACTGACCCAACGGCTCGACCAGCTGGTCAGCATGGACAAGCTGCAGGGCTACATGGCACTCAACCAGTTGCTGGATTCGCCTGCCGAGCAGCAACTGACCCGTGATGCACTGGGCAAATTGCCGCAACACTGGGAGCCATTGGTACAGCTTGGCGTTCCGGCCAACGCACTGAAAACCGAACTCGCGCAATTGCAGGCACTGCCAACGCAAGACATTGATCAGGCGCTTCAAGGCCCGCTCAGCGAACCGTGGCGCACGCTCTGGCTGGGCGCCAGCGAAGATGCCGAAGGCGACGCTCAGGTAGCCAGCATCGTCAGCCTGCGTGGCATGAACAGCATGGCGTTGCTGCGCGTGCAGGCCATAGGACTGGAGGGCGTGCAACTGGTCGACCGCCTGGGTGAGCTCAACGAGGTGTTTGCCCACACGCAGATCAGCGCAGCGGAATTGAAGCTGGCATCGTGCGTACTGATCGTCCTGCTGCTGATCGCTCCGTTTGGCTTCGGCGGTGCGTTGCGCATCGTCGCCCTGCCCCTGCTGGCGGCCCTGTGCAGCCTCGCCAGCCTGGGCTGGCTCGGTCAGCCGCTGACTCTGTTCAGCCTGTTCGGCCTGTTGCTGGTCACGGCGATCAGCGTCGATTACGCCATCCTGATGCGCGAGCAGATAGGCGGCGCGGCAGTCAGCCTGCTGGGCACGCTGCTGGCAGCGGTCACCACTTGGCTGTCGTTCGGCCTGCTGGCCGTTTCCAGCACACCGGCGATCAGCAACTTCGGCCTGTCGGTCAGTCTGGGGCTGGCGTTCAGCTTCCTGCTGGCGCCCTGGGCCAGCCCGCGTAAAGCGCTTCATTCGCCAGCCAATGCTGAAGGGCCACACGCATGAGTCTTGCAGCGTTGTCGTCACTCCCAGCCACCGCCCAACCGAAAAGGAATACCTGTGCCCATCACTGATAGGGAAATTCGTCAGGTCGTCATCATCGGTGCCGGCCCGGCCGGTTCAATAGCGGCTGCCCTGCTCAAACGCCAGGGCCATGACGTGCTGATCATCGAGCGCCAGCTGTTTCCGCGCTTCTCCATCGGTGAAAGCCTGCTGTGCCACTGCCTGGACTTCGTCGAAGAAGCCGGGATGCTGGAGGCCGTGCAGGCCGCCGGTTTCCAGCCCAAAAATGGCGCAGCTTTCGCGCGTGGCGAGCAATACAGCGATTTCGACTTCAGCGATACGTTCAGCAACGGCAAGCCGACGACCTTTCAGGTGCAGCGCAGCGAGTTCGACAAACTGCTCGCCGATCAGGCTGCGCTGCAAGGCGTGGACATCCGCTATCAGGAAGAGATCGTCAGCGCCGACTTCGATGGTCCGCAGCCGGTTTTGCGTGTGAGGCGTGAGGACGGCAGCGAATACAGCGTGCAGGCCAGCTTCGTACTCGACGCCAGCGGCTATGGCCGTGTGCTGCCGCGCTTGCTGGATCTGGAAGCGCCGTCGGGTTTTCCGGTGCGCCAGGCGGTGTTCACCCATATCGAAGACCGCATCGAAAGCCCGCCCTTCGACCGCCGCAAGATTCTCGTCAGCATCCATCCGCAGCACAGCGATGTGTGGTTCTGGTCGATCCCGTTCAGCGAAGGCCGCTGTTCGATAGGCGTGGTCGCCTCGGCTGAACGCTTCAAGGACAAGCCCGAGGATCTGGATGCCTGCCTGCGCGCCTTTATCGATGAAACACCGCAACTGGCCAGCGTGCTGAAAAACGCAGTCTGGGATACGCCAGCGAGAACCATCGGTGGCTACTCGGCCAACGTCAAGACCCTGCACGGCAAAGGCTTTGCGCTGTTGGGCAATGCGGCGGAATTCCTCGACCCGGTGTTTTCGTCAGGCGTGACCATCGCCATGCGTTCGGCGAGCATGGCGGCTGGCGTGCTGAGCCGCCAGTTGCAGGGCGAAAACGTGGATTGGGAAAGCGAGTTCGCGGTGCCATTGAAACGTGGCGTCGACACCTTTCGCGCCTATGTCGATGGCTGGTACGACGGCACATTCCAGAGCGTGATTTTCTACCCCGGCAGCGCTCCGGACATCCGCCGCATGATCAGCTCGATTCTGGCCGGTTATGCCTGGGACGAACGCAATCCGTTTGTCAGCGAGCCCAAGCGCCGCCTGCGCACGCTTTCGGAAATCTGCGCGGACGGTGGTTCATGAGTCGACCGTTTCTGAGTGACAGTTATGTCGAGGAAACCCGCTTCGGCCTGTGGTTTCTGCGCAGCAACATCTGGCAGTACCGCGTGCTGCGCGTGGCGATAGACGACTTGCGCAGCCTGTTCGCCAGCCCGCCGCCGGTTGCGCCGGTGTTGCTCGACGCCGGGTGCGGGCAAGGCCGCTCGTTCCAGCATCTGAACAAGGTTTTTCAGCCGTCCAGGCTCATCGGTGTCGACGCCGATCCGCACAGCCTCGAGATGAGTCGCGAAGAGGCGCGTGCCAGAGGCGTAGAGGTCGAGCTGATCGGCAGCGACTGCGCAGCCCTGCCAGTACCCGACGCCAGCGTCGATTTGCTGTTCTGCCACCAGACTTTCCATCATCTGGTGGAGCAGGAACAAGCGCTGGCCGAGTTTTACCGGGTACTCAAACCGGGCGGCTACCTGCTGTTCGCCGAGTCGACCGAGGCGTACATCGACACCTGGGTAATTCGCTGGCTGTTCCGCCATCCGATGCATGTTCAGAAAAGCGCGGCGCAGTATCTGCAGATGATCCGCGACCAGGGTTTCGAGTTCGATGCACCGAATGTTTCGTACCCTTACCTGTGGTGGAGCCGCGCCAAGGACTTCGGCCTGCTCGAAGTCTTGAAACTGCAAAAGCCCAGGCCGTTCGGGCAACGTGAGGAAACGCTGGTCAATGTCGTGGCCCGCAAACCCCTGGAAGTGGAAGCATCATGATTCGCATACTGTTTTTAGCCTTCCTGCTGCTCGGCGGCTGTGCGGCACAAGCCCCGCTGCCGACCAGCGCACCGACCCTGCAATTGCCGATGCAACTGCACATCGAGCGTCGCCAGGCCGATCAGCATCAGGACTGGCTGCTGATCATCCAGCGCGAAAACGGCGGATTGCGCTGGTCGATGATGGACCCGCTGGGCATTCCCCAGGCGCGCCAGTTGCTGATCGACGGCAAATGGCAAGCCGACGGTTTGCTGCCGCCCAATCCCGAAGCTCGCGAGCTGTTCGCTGCGCTGATGTTCGCCATGACCCCGGACCTGGAAATGCATGGCCGCTACCCGACGGCTTACCGCCAGGGCATGCAGCGACGCCTGGACGATCGCTGGCTGGTCGAATATCAGTCGGCCAACGCGTTCACTATCCGCCTCAAGGACAGGCTGAGCTACAAGGTCACACCGCTGAACAACGAGAGCCTGCCATGACCGCCTATCTCAACGCGCTGGGCGTGATCTGCTCGCTGGGCGACAGCCGTGAAGAGGTGTCGCGCAGGCTGTTCGCAGGTGACAGCTCGGGCATGGTGTTCGAAAGCGGTTGGGTGCCGGAACGTGCGTTGCCGGTCGGTGCAGTCAAATCTGCATTGCCGCCCATTCCGCCTGCCGTGCATTTGCATCGCAGCCGCAATAACCAGCTGCTGCTGGCCGCCGCCCTGCAGATCGAGGAGGACATCAGCCAGGCCATCACCCGCTTCGGCGCCGGGCGGATTGGCGTGATCATCGGCACCAGCACCTCGGGCATCGATGAAGCGAGCGAGAGCATGGCCGTCTGGCTGCGTGAACGGACCTTCCCCGACGATTACGATTATCGGCAACAGGAACTGGGCGCACCGGCGAATTTTCTCGCCGCCTGGCTGCAATTGAGCGGCCCGGCCTACGTCATCTCGACAGCCTGCACCTCCAGCTCGCGGGCGTTGCTCAGTGCGCGGCGGGCGCTGGACATGGGCCTGTGCGATGCCGTGCTGTGCGGCGGCGTCGACAGCCTGTGCAGGCTGACCCTGCAGGGATTCTCGGCACTCGAGGCGATGTCGCCGCAGCTCTGCAATCCGTTCTCCAGCAACCGCAACGGGATCAATATCGGCGAGGCGGCCGCACTGTTCCTGATGACTCGCGAAGCCGACAGCAGGCACTCGATTGCCCTGCTGGGTGCAGGTGCCAGCTGCGACGCTCACCACATCTCGGCCCCCGAACCCACCGGCCGTGGTGCG
Organism: Pseudomonas sp. ICMP 10191; assembly: GCF_001467335.1. Taxonomy (NCBI): domain Bacteria; kingdom Pseudomonadati; phylum Pseudomonadota; class Gammaproteobacteria; order Pseudomonadales; family Pseudomonadaceae; genus Pseudomonas; species Pseudomonas sp. ICMP 10191. The sequence continues at coordinate 42,876 of NZ_LKGW01000107.1, read as the reverse complement.
CGCGATGCCATGCTGCAAGCGTTGCGCAATGCGCGACTCGAGGCGGAGCAGATCGGTTATCTGAACCTGCATGGCACCGCCACGCCGCACAACGATGCAATGGAGAGCCTGGCCGTGCAGGGCGTATTTCCCAACGGCGTGCCCTGCTCGTCAACCAAACCGCTCAGCGGCCACACCCTGGGCGCAGCGGGCGCGCTGGAAGCGGCGTTTTGCTGGCTGAGCCTGGCACCGCAGAATGCCGAACGGGCCCTGCCCCCGCACCTGTGGGACGGCGAGACCGATCCACTGCTGCCCGCGCTGCAATGGACACACGCAGGCTCGCGCCTGACACCTGAAAACGCTCGTTACATGATGAGCAATTCGTTTGCCTTCGGTGGCAACAACATCAGCCTGATTATCGGAGATGCCCCATGACCGAGTGGCCGCTCGCCGAACTCATCCCCCATGCCGGCGACATGATCCTTATCGATCAGGTGCTGAGCTTTGACGAAGAACAGATTCGAACCTGCCTGACCGTACGCGCCGACGGCCTGTTCAATCAAGCGGACGGCAGCCTGCCCGCATGGCTGGGCATAGAGCTGATGGCGCAGAGCGTCGCGGCCTATGCCGGTTGCAAGGCGCGCAACAACGGCGAAGCGGTCAAGCTGGGTTTTTTGCTTGGCAGCCGCAAGTTCGATTGCAACGTGACACGCTTCCCACTGGGCAGTGAACTGCACATCCATGCCGTGCGCTCCCTGCAGGACGACAACGGCATGGGCATGTTCGAATGCACCCTCACCGGCCCGGGTATCGAGGCTTTTGCCCGACTCAATGTATATTGCCCGCCCAACACTGCTGACTACCTGGCTGAAGGAGCCCCGGCATGACTGAATCGATACTGGTCACCGGCTCCAGCCGTGGCATCGGCCGCGCCATCGCCCTGCGTCTGGCGCAGGCCGGATACGACCTGATCCTGCATTGCCGCACTGGCCGCAGCGAAGCCGAAGCCGTGCAGGCCGAAGTCGTTGCGCTGGGCCGTCAGGCACGCGTGCTGCAATTCGATGTCTCGGACCGTGCCGCCTGCAAGGCAATTCTGGAACAGGATGTGGAGACGCATGGCGCCTATTACGGCGTGGTACTCAACGCCGGGCTGACCCGCGACGGCGCGTTTCCGGCGCTGAGCGACGATGACTGGGATCAGGTGCTGCGTACTAACCTGGACGGTTTCTATAATGTCCTGCACCCGTTGACGATGCCGATGATTCGCCGTCGTGCAGCAGGGCGCATCGTCTGCATCACCTCGGTTTCAGGGCTGATCGGCAATCGCGGCCAGGTCAATTACAGCGCTTCCAAGGCAGGGCTGATCGGTGCCGCCAAGGCGCTGGCCATCGAACTGGGCAAACGCAAGATCACCGTCAACTGCGTCGCGCCGGGGCTGATCGATACGGCCATGCTCGACGAGAACGTGCCCGTTGACGAACTGATGAAAATGATTCCTGCACAACGCATGGGCACGCCCGAGGAAGTGGCGGGGGCCGTGAATTTTCTGATGTCGGCCGAAGCGAGCTACATCACTCGTCAGGTTCTGGCCGTCAATGGGGGACTGTGTTGATGAAGCGTGTGGTAGTGACCGGCATGTCCGGCATCACTTCGGTGGGCAGCGACTGGCCGACTATCGATGCCAGCTTCACGGCCAATCGCAGCGGCATTCGCCGGATGGACGAGTGGAACCGTTTTGCCGAGCTCAATACCCGCCTGGCTGGCCCCATCGACGATTTCGTCGTGCCGGGGCACTGGACGCGCAAGCAACTGCGCAGCATGGGCCGCGTGTCCCGTCTGGCCGTGGCGGCTGCGGAGCAGGCCCTGATCGACGCCGGGCTGCTGAATGACCCGATCATTCGCGACGGCCGCATGGGCACGGCCTGCGGCTCGTCCACCGGCAGCACCGACGAGATCAAGGCTTTCGGCAACATGTTGATCAACTCGGTGGCTGTGGGCCTGAACGCCAACTCCTACGTGCGGATGATGCCGCACACCACCGCTGCCAACATCAGCATTTTCTTCGGCCTGACCGGACGCCTGATTCCGACCTCCAGCGCCTGTACCAGTGGCAGTCAGGGCATCGGCTATGCCTACGAGGCGATCAAGTTCGGCCGTCTGCCGCTGATGCTGGCGGGCGGGGCTGAAGAGCTGTGCCCGACCGAGGCCATGGTGTTCGACGCGCTGTACGCCACCAGCCTCAAGAATGATGCGCCCCACAGCACGCCACGCCCCTACGACAGCGGACGCGACGGCCTGGTGATCGGCGAAGGCGGCGGCATGCTGGTGCTTGAAGAGCTTGAGCATGCCCAGGCACGTGGCGCGCACATCTACGCCGAGATCGTCGGCTTCGGCAGCAACGCCGACGGCGCGCACAGCACTCGCCCCGAGCAGGCCACCATGCGCCGCGCGATGGAGCTGGCCCTCGAAGACGCCAACCTGCCGCCCGACGCCATCGGTTACGTCAACGGCCACGGCACCGCCACCGAACAGGGCGACATCGCCGAGACCCTGGCCACCAGCAGCCTGTTCGGCCCGCGCATGCCGCTCAGCTCGCAGAAAAGCTTCCTCGGCCACACGCTGGGAGCGTGCGGCGCGCTGGAGTCATGGTTCAGCATCGAAATGCTCAACAGCGATCGCTATATCCATACGCTCAACCTGGTCGCCATCGACTCACAGTGCGGTGAACTGGACTACATCGTCGGCGAACCAAGGTACATGAGCAACGAATACGTGATGAACAACAACTTCGCATTTGGCGGCGTGAACACCTCGCTGATCTTCAGGCGTTGGCGCTAAGGGTGTTCTCTGAGACGCCTGCCGCTCCTCATGCTCCAGTCCACACACTTGTCGTCCCACTCTCCGGCGTGGGAATGCAGCTCTGGTCGCTCTGCGTCCAATCTTTAGGTATCAACATGCCTACAAGAGAGGGCTGCTGCCCGCAGGACGTTCGGGACGTTAAGACCGGCTGAGAAGCGGCCCGGCCATGCCTGATGCACCGCATACACCGGTCCTGCTGCCGCTTCCCGGCAGATCGCGAGCAAGCTCGCTCCCACGGCCTGCGGCCAGAATCTCAACTATCGTGCGGCGCTCCGCTTCGTATGCCGTTCTGGACGCCCAGCGGCCCGGCCCACCGCATGCACCGGTCTTGCTGCCGGTTCCCGGCAGATCGCGAGCAAGCTCGCTCCCACGGCCTGCGGCCAGAATCTCAACTATCGTGCGGCGCTCCGCTTCGTATGCCGTTCTGGACGCTCAGCGGCCCGGCCCACCGCATGCACCGGTCTTGCTGCCGGTTCCCGGCAGATCGCGAGCAAGCTCGCTCCCACGGCCTGCGGCCAGAATCTCAACTATCGTGCGGCGCTCCGCTTCGTATGCCGTTCTGGACGCCCAGCGGCCCGGCACACCGCATGCACCGGTCTTGCTGCCGGTTCCCGGCAGATCGCGAGCAAGCTCGCTCCCACGGCCTGCGGCCAGAATCTCAACTATCGTGCGGCGCTCTGCGTCGCATGCCGTTCTGGACGCTCTGCGTCCTATCATCAGTACCCTTGAATCACCCCACATTGCGCGTTAACAGCTCGGTGAACGCCTTGGCCATGGGCGATTGTTCGTCCTTGCGTTGCACCAGCCACACCGCGCTGGTTGCGCCGGGGTCGAGGACGTTGCGGTAGACCACGCCGTCGATGCGCATTCGCCGGTAGGACGCAGGCAGTACGGTGACGCCCAATCCTGCTGCAACCAGGCCGATGATAGTCATCACTTCGCCCGCTTCCTGGGTGATCAGCGGGCTGAACCCCGCGGCGCGCGCCAGGCTCAGGACTTGCGCGTAGATGCCGCTGCCGTAGGTACGCGGGAAGAACACGAACGGCTCGGCGGCCAGCGCCGCCATGTAGATCCCTTCCTCGCTCCCTGCCGCCAGAGGATGGTCGGCACGCATGATCGCCACCAGCGGTTCACTGAGCAATTCGAACACCACCAGTGAATCGGGCAATGCCAGCGGGCGCATGATGCCGACCTGAATGGTTTTGTCCTCAAGACCTGCCGCCACTTCCTGACTGGTGATCTCGGTCAGGGTCAGGTGCACGTCCGGGTAGGCCTGGCGGAAAGCAAAAATCGCCTGCGGAATGCTCGACGTAAACGGCGCAGACGAGGTAAAGCCGATCTTCAGCTCGCCGATCTCACCCAATTGCGCACGCCGCGCCACGTCAGTGGCCTTGTCGACCTGCGCCAGCACCAGCCGTGCTTCGTCGAGAAACAGCCGCCCGGATTCGCTCAACTCGACGCGCCGGTTGGTGCGCTCGAACAAGCGCGTGCCAAGTTCCTGCTCCAGCGTCTGAATCTGCTGGCTGAGCGGCGGTTGCGAAATACCCAGCGCCTGCGCGGCGCGGCCAAAATGCAGCTCTTCGGCAACCGCGATGAAGTAACGCAGATGACGCAATTCCATGCGGCCTCCATTAAGTCGTTTTACCTATCAAACAGGTCGAACAATATATTGGATGGAATGATTAGCGAGCTATATGATTTTTTCATCGCCTGCTCAATCATGCCCTGAGGTCTTTGTGAACCCTGCCGTCGCCCCGCCCACCCCAGACCTGAACACCCCGGCCGTACAGTCGTCGACACTGCCCGGCGATACCTACATCGAAAAGAACACGCCGCTTTTCAAACGCACTGCGCTGGCGCTGTTCGCTGGCGGGTTTTCGACCTTTACCCTGCTGTACTGCGTTCAGCCGATGATGCCGACGCTGTCCAGCGAGTTCTCCCTGACGGCGGCACAAAGCAGCCTGATCCTGTCCGTCGCCACGGCAATGCTCGCCATCGGCCTGCTGATCACCGGGCCGATATCCGATCGGCTGGGGCGCAAGCCGGTGATGGTCATGGCGCTGTTCTGTGCGTCGCTGTTCACCATCGCCAGCGCCTTGATGCCTAGCTGGGAGGGCGTACTGATTACCCGCGCCCTGGTAGGCCTGTCACTGAGCGGCCTCGCGGCGGTGGCCATGACCTACCTGAGCGAGGAGATCCACCCCACCCATCTGGGTCTGGCGATGGGGCTGTATATCGGCGGCAGCGCCGTCGGTGGTATGAGCGGAAGGCTGATCGTCGGGGTGATGATCGACTATGTCAGCTGGCATGCGGCAATGCTGGTAGTTGGCGGGCTGGCGCTGATCGCCGCAGCGGTGTTCTGGAGGATCCTGCCGGCGTCACGCAACTTCCGCCCGCGCTCGCTGCACCCTCGCAGTCTGCTCGACGGGTTTGTGGTGCAGTTTCGCGATGCAGGCTTGCCGCTGCTGTTTCTGACCGGCTTTCTGCTGATGGGCGCATTCGTCACGCTGTTCAACTACATCGCCTACCGCTTTCTGAGCGCACCCTACAACCTGAGCCAGGCCGTGGTCGGGGTGTTTTCCGTGGTGTACCTGTCGGGCATCTACAGCTCGGCAAAGATCGGCTCGCTGGCTGACCGCCTTGGCCGCCGACAGGTGCTCTGGGCCGTGATCGTGATGATGCTGGCCGGCCTGCTGCTGACCCTGTTAACCCGGCTGCCGCTGGTGATCGTCGGCGTACTGATCTTCACTTTCGGCTTCTTCGGCGCACATTCGGTGGCCAGCAGCTGGGTCGGACGCAGGGCCACCACCGCCAGAGGCCAGGCCGCGTCCCTGTACCTGTTCTGTTACTACGCAGGCTCGAGCGTAGCCGGAACCGGCGGCGGCGTGTTCTGGCACTACGCGGGATGGAACGGCATCGGGCTGTTTATCGGCGTGTTGCTGCTGATCGCACTTGGGGTAGCGCTGCGGCTGGCAAGGTTGCAGCCGCTGGGGGCGAAGGTTTAGTCACCCGGCAGACGCAGGCGGATGGGGGGACGCAATGGCACTCCCATCAGCCACCTAACCCCTTCCAAGAAATTTATTTTCATATATTTGTTTATATTTCGTTTTCGTGTAATTTATTTTCATCACGAAAGCAGAGATAAAAACAATGAATACCTGTGATCGCCCTGAAACGCCCCTGCTCCACCTTATTGCGTCATCCCTGCCGAGTACCCCCGAGTCGCCTTCAGGCTGACGGCTTCAGCCGTCGGTATTGCGCTCTCGCCTACCCATTCTGCAAGGAACCGCCGCTATGTCGCCGTCTCCCGGTATTTCGCTGTTGGTCTACGCCGCTGTCGCCATCATCGCCTTGATCGTGCTGATCGCGCGTTACCGCCTCAATCCGTTTATCGTCATTACGCTTGTTTCGGTCGGTCTGGCCCTGGTCGCGGGAATGCCGGCCAGTGGCGTGGTCGCCTCCTATGAAGCGGGGGTTGGCAAGACGCTGGGGCATATCGCGCTGGTCGTGGCGCTGGGCACCATGCTTGGCAAGATGATGGCCGAGTCTGGCGGCGCCGAGCAGGTGGCGCGCACTCTGATCGACCGCTTTGGCGAACGTAACGCGCACTGGGCCATGGTCTGCATCGCGTTTCTGGTGGGCTTGCCACTGTTCTTCGAAGTCGGCTTCGTTCTGCTGGTGCCGATTGCCTTTACCGTGGCCCGGCGTGTCGGGGTGTCGATTCTGATGGTCGGCCTGCCGATGGTCGCCGGTCTCTCGGTGGTGCATGCGCTGGTGCCGCCACACCCTGCTGCGATGCTCGCGGTGCAGGCGTATCAGGCGTCGGTGGGGCAAACGCTCTTCTACGCCATCCTGATCGGCATCCCCACGGCGATCATCGCCGGTCCGGTGTATGCCAAATTCATTGTGCCGCGCATCCACTTGCCAGCTGAAAACCCGCTGGCCAAGCAGTTTCTCGACCGCGAACCACGCCAGAAGCTGCCCAGCTTCGGCCTGACCATGGCAACGATTCTGCTGCCGGTGGTGCTGATGCTGCTGGGTGGCTGGGCCAACCTGATCAGCACACCGGGCAGTGCGTTCAATGGCTTTTTGCTGTTCATCGGCAACTCGGTGATCGCCCTGCTGCTGGCCACCCTGTTGAGTTTCTGGACGCTGGGCATCGCTCAGGGTTTCAACCGCGACTCGATCCTGAAATTCACCAATGAGTGCCTGGCACCGACTGCCAGCATCACGTTGCTGGTCGGTGCCGGTGGCGGTTTGAACCGTATTCTGGTCGACAGCGGTGTCACCAACCAGATCGTTGGTCTGGCGCAGGACTTTCATCTGTCACCCCTGCTGATGGGCTGGTTGTTTGCGGCACTGATGCGCGTTGCAACGGGCTCGGCGACGGTAGCAATGACCACCGCATCGGGCATTGTTGCGCCTGTCGCGCTGGGGCTGGGTTACCCGCACCCCGAATTGCTGGTGCTGGCGACGGGCGCAGGCTCGGTGATCTTTTCCCACGTCAACGACGGTGGTTTCTGGCTTATCAAGGAGTATTTCAACATGACCGTCGCGCAAACGTTCAAGACCTGGACGGTCTTGGAGACGCTGATTTCTGTCGTCGCTTTTGCCCTGACGCTGGGCCTGGCGCAGGTGCTTTGAGTGGACATTCTGTACCAGATACGTGCCCGTCAGGATTCCCTCAGCGCGGGAGAGGGACGAATCGCCAAGCTGTTGCTCAGCGATATAGCCTTCGCGGCCAGTGCCAGTCTGGATGAGCTGGCCAGCCGCGCCGAGGTCAGCAGTGCGACGCTGTCACGCTTCGCACGCAGCATCGGTTGTCGGGATCTGCGCGATTTGCGCCTGCAACTGGCCCAGGCCAGCGGCGTCGGCAGCCGCTTCCTTCATCCTGAACCGGCGCCGGAGCAGTCGGCGTTTTTCACCCGGATCGTCGACGACATCGAAGCGACCCTGCGCCAGCACCTGGCAGGCTTCGATGCAACACGCTTTGCCGCCGCCATCGCCTGTGTCGCCGACGCACGCATGATTCACACATTCGGCATGGGCGGTTGCTCCAGCCTGTGCAGCGAGGAACTGCAAACCCGGCTGGTGCGCCTGGGTTACCCGGTGGCCGCCTGCCGCGACCCGGTGATGATGCGCATGGTCGCCGCTACGCTTGGCCCGCAACACAGCCTGATTGTCTGCTCGCTCAGCGGGCGCACACCGGAACTGCTCGACGCCGTGACCCTGGCCCGCAGCTATGGTGCCCGCGTGCTGACCATCACGCTGCCTGACTCACCGTTGGCACAACTGGCCGAGGTTGTGCTGCCGCTGCAAATTGCTGAAACCAATTTCATCTATAAACCTACCGCAGCGCGCTACGGCATGCTGCTGACCATCGATGTGCTGGCCACTGAACTGGCGCTGGCGAGCCCTGAAGACAATCAGGAGCGGCTGCGCCGGATCAAGCTTGCGCTGGATGAATACCGTGGCGGTGAAGATGGCCTGCCGCTGGGAGACTGAACCATGCTTTATGACCTGATCATTCGCAACGCACTGGTCATCGACGGCAGTGACACGCCGGGGGTACGCGCCGATGTGGCGATCAGCGAAGGGCGCATCCAGCGCATCGGCAGTCTGACCGGTGCCAGTGCCCGGGAAGAAATCGATGCGGCCGGTCGCGTGCTGGCCCCCGGATTCATCGATGTGCATACCCACGACGATACGGTGGTCATCCGCAAACCCGAGATGCTGCCGAAAATCAGCCAGGGCGTGACGACCGTCATCGTCGGCAACTGCGGGATCAGCGCTTCGCCGGTCTCGCTGAGCGGCAATCCGCCCGACCCGATGAACCTGCTGGGCGACGCCGCGGCGTTCGTCTATCCACGTTTCACCGACTACCGCGCGGCGGTTGAAAACGCCCGGCCCGCCGTTAACGTGGCGGCCCTGATCGGCCATACCGCCTTGCGCAGCAACCACATGGATGACTTGTTGCGCAGCGCCAGCCCGGAAGAAATCGCCGCGATGCGCGAGCAGTTGCGCGACAGCCTGGAAGCGGGCGCGCTGGGGTTGTCGACCGGCCTTGCCTACGCTTCGGCGTTCTCGGCCGAAACCAGCGAGGTCAAACAACTGGCTGAGGAACTCAGCGCGTTCGGCGCGATTTACACCACCCACCTGCGCAGCGAATTCGAGCCGGTGCTTGAGGCCATGGCAGAAGCATTCGATATAGGTCGCCATGCGCGCTCACCGGTCATCATCTCGCACATGAAATGCGCCGGTGCCGGCAACTGGGGACGCAGCCCGCAACTGCTGGCGGCCCTGGAAGAGGCCGCGCAGGACCATCCGGTAGGCTGCGACTGCTATCCCTATGCGGCCAGTTCTTCAACGCTGGACCTTAAACAGGTGACTGACGCATTTCGCATTACCATCACCTGGTCTACGCCACACCCGGATCAGGGCGGCAGGGATCTGCAGGACATTGCCGCCGACTGGGGGCTGTCATTGCTGGACGCCGCACGCAAGTTACAGCCTGCGGGTGCGGTGTACTACGGCATGGATGAGGGCGACGTCGAACGCATCATGTCTCACCCGCTGGCGATGATCGGCTCCGATGGCCTTCCGGAAGACCCGTTTCCTCATCCGCGCCTGTGGGGCGCGTTCCCGAGGGTGCTTGGGCATTTCAGCCGGGACAAGGGGCTGTTTGCGTTGCACACCGCCGTACACAAAATGACCGGGCTGTCAGCCGCGCGCTTCGCCTTGCACGAACGCGGCCTTATTCGCGAGGGTTACTGGGCGGATCTGGTGTTGTTCAACCCGCAAACCGTGCGCGACGTGGCGGATTTCAAAGACCCTCAGCGAGCGGCGCAGGGCATCGACGGTGTCTGGGTCAACGGTCGCCTGAGCTACGCAGAAGGCAAGGCGCAAGGCGAGCGCCAAGGTAGATTCCTGCCACGCAGCGGTTCGCTGCGGCAGAGCTTTGCGGATGCAAAAGCGCCGACGTAGTCGTCGGCGCTTAAATCAATCGATGCGTCTTGAGGCATCGACGCCTCGTTGGCTCGGCAATTACTGGTGATACTGCGCCGACAACTCGTGCACCGCATTGATGAACGCGCCGGCATTGGCCGGGTCGACTTCAGGGGTGATGCCGTGGCCGAGGTTGAAGACGTGCCCGGTGCCGCTGCCGTAGCTGGCAAGGATGCGTGCGACTTCCTGGCGGATGGCTTCCGGGCGGGCGTACAGCACGGTCGGGTCCATGTTGCCTTGCAGCGAAACCTTGCTGCCGACACGCTGACGCGCTTCGCCGATGTCACAGGTCCAGTCCAGCCCGAGGGTGTCCGCACCGATGTCGGCAATGCTTTCCAGCCACAGACCGCCACCTTTGGTGAACACGATCACTGGCACCTTGCGCCCGTCGTTTTCGCGAATCAGGCCGTTGACGATCTTACGCATGTAGGCCAGCGAGAACTCCTGATACGCCGCCGAAGACAGGCTGCCGCCCCAGCTGTCGAAGATCTGCACGGCTTGCGCACCGGCCAGAATCTGGCCATTGAGGTAGGAGGTCACTGACTGCGCCAGCTTGTCGAGCAGCAGGTGCATCGCTTGCGGGTTGTCATAGAGCATGGCCTTGGATTTGCGGAAGTCTTTTGACGAACCGCCCTCGACCATGTAGGTCGCCAGCGTCCACGGGCTGCCGGCGAAACCGATCAGCGGTACGCGACCGTTGAGTTCGCGGCGAATGGTGCTGACCGCATCCATCACGTAGCCCAGGTCCTGCTGCGCATCGGGGATCGGCAACGCTTCGATGTCAGCCAGCGTGCTGACGGTTTTCCTGAAGCGCGGGCCTTCGCCGGTTTCGAAGTACAGCCCCTGACCCATCGCATCGGGAATGGTCAGGATGTCGGAGAACAGAATCGCCGCGTCCAGCGGGTAGCGATCCAGCGGCTGCAAAGTGACTTCACAGGCGAACTGCGGGTTCTTGCACAGGCTCATGAAGTCCCCGGCACTGGCGCGGCTGGCGCGGTATTCCGGCAGGTAGCGACCTGCCTGACGCATCATCCATACCGGCGTGACGTCTACGGGTTGCTTGAGCAAAGCGCGAAGGAAACGGTCGTTCTTCAGGGCAGTCATGTCGGCATCCGCAATAAAAGTGCCGGCATTTTCTCAGAGCTCGACGCAAAAGGCACGGCGAGAGCCGTGCCTTTTGTCTATCGTGCCGATTTGCTGTCGTTATGCACGGGCATGCGCCTTCAGAACCGGCTGATTTCCGTCACATTTGCTTATGGTTGAGGATATCGAAAGGCTCGAGCAGGCCTTTTTCCACTCGCTTGAGCACCAGACGCCAATCCCCTCTCCCGGTGCTATCGCCAATGGAGGGCAAGTCCAGGAAAAAAAACTTTGCGTTTTTATCCAGTTTATTTTTTGCAGTGGGTTTCCATCTATGCAGGTGAGCAGCGCCATCAAGAACGTACTTCTCAACAGCATTCCTGACTGAGGCTTCCAGGTCTTTGGCCTGTATCTCCTTATCCGCTCTTTTGAATTCGGCAGCGTTGAAAAAATCACTCATGTGTATTTTGTACCTGAGTTTTCCAGCACTCTTGCCCGGTGTATCCGTACCGTTCCCTGTTTCCGTGGGCAGCTTGGTTATCCGGTGTCTGCCGCCACCGCGCAAACCGGCCGACGCGTGTACCCAGACACCTTGATCGTCGAGCTGGATCGGCAGTTGGTAATACGCATCCGGTCGCCGCGAATCAATAACCCGCCATGCCGCACAATCTGAGTCGTATCTGACGGCATAGACTTTTTCCTGTTGCACGGCGTAAAAGCGGCTCGGTACACCTTCTTGAGCTTTCTCATGGATGCCCCGGTAAATCCCGTCACTGCGCGCTTTCAGCCCGACAGGCGTTTTGGATACCGCTGTTTTCGGATCGAGCACAGAGCGGCCAACCGTTGCCGTAGAAGATGTTCTGACCCGCCGCCCTTTTGACAACGTCAGCCCATCGGCCAGCAACAATGCCGCCTGAACCAAATACAACGGGGCACTCCCCTGTTCGCTGGACTTCTTTCCAACGCCCTGCCAGATAGCGTAAAAACTGCGAAGGGCAGCGATCGGCAGTTGCACTTTAAAAGGTGTGAAGGTGAGGAGGATGTCGCCAACGGTTTTGGTGATTTCCCAGGCACTTTCCCAATAGGTTTCCCAGTTGGTATTGGTCTGTTCATCGACAGCAGAAATGACCCGCGCGACTTCAGACTCATAGACCACCTCAAGAAAACTCCCGGTACACGGCTGCAGTTCCATGAACAGCGTGTCACGGCCAGCGGTCAGTACCTGCCTGACATCGGCCTGTGAGGCCAAAGGTGCCCTGCTCACCAGGTAGTTCAGCAATTCGGGCTCAAGCAATATCCGCTGCCGGAACTCCTGCGTATCGCTCATTTCCCGGAAGCACATGCCGTCAGGAGCCTGCGGGGTAAAAACCACCACGTTGGCGACGCTGGAGCGCGACTCGGTGCCGATCACCAATACACCGCTCAATGACACACCATTGATGGATAACTGGCTGACCTGAATACGATGCCCCTCCACCGTTGCGCGATCATCACTGTCAACTGGGTGATCGAGCACAGCGGCAACCCATTTGTAGCCTCTGTTCGCCAGCTCGGGAGGAAGCCCGCCATCACCCAGAAAGTCTCCCGCCATTTTCGCCTCGATCGCGTCGAGGCGCATTTGTGCGCGCATGACGCGTGCATAACGCTCACGGTGCCATTGTCCTGCCGCCGACGTGGACAGGACTATGCTGAGATACCTTGAGTAATCCTCACCAATGTTCAGCTCACGAATCAGGCCGAACAGATAACCGGCGTTGAGGAAACTGAGCAGTTGCCCCTGATCGTCAAACGCGCGACCGGTGAGTAGAAAGTTGATATTGGTGAGTGCAATGTTCTCCAGCGACAGATCTGTAAGGCTGCGCTCTTGCGTTTCGTAATGCGGCTCCAGCTCGGAAGGGCCGACATATTCATAATCGATATCAATGCCGATGCCCGGATCAATCTCGACGCTGGTGGTATGAACGCTGATGCGGTCAGGATCCACTGTAATGCCGTGATCGAGCAAAATTCGTTCTTGCAGTTTTCCCCGCGCGTAGTTACGCAACCGGTCAGGCTGTCCGTAAACGGAAGGATCCGGCAGGTCAGGTGCCTGGGCTTCGAGCAACGCCTGGCTGTAGTCCTGCACCGCCACTTTCCAGCTTTGTTTTTCGACATCGGTCGCGTTCGCGAACCAGTCAGGCAGACAATCGTTTTCGATTTCAGTGGGTTGCTCAGGGTCGAACCAGCCGCGATTTTTCTCAATGGCACGCCGGGTCAGAACGTCGCGAATGCCTTTCACATCCTGCTCGAACTGCATGCCCAGCGCAAAACGCTCTTCGGCTTTCAATTGCGAACTGATCGCAAGATAGAAGCTGTCGGTACCCGGCTTGAATGAGAAAAACCCGCCGCTTTCGGTGTCCCGAGCACTGTAGTTGCCGTAGCCGTCATGCAGCAGAACGATACGGGTATCGTCAGGGTCTTCCGGAAAATACTCGCTCTCGCCGGGTTCGAAGATCACCAGCTCTCGCCCCGATTCGGCAGTCAGCAACTCTCTGATGATCTCGCGGGCCAGCTCATCCGTGTAGGTATTGAAGCTCCGCGTTCGCGACAGGCCGTCGATAGCCAGACTGCTGCTCCACTCATCCAGAGAAATGCTCATCGCCTCGTCGAAAGACTCCGGCAGAACAACATTATCCAGAAAGTCAGCTTCTTCCTGCTCTGTCAGCGGCATCTGCTCCAACAGTCCTTCAAGACGACCGGCCGGAACATCCGGGTATAAAGCGCATAGCTCGCTCAGGACCGCAGAAAGCAGAGTCTGCTGACGAACCCACAGTGGCAGGAAAGGATTACGTGTGCGGGTATCCAGTTGCCCCTTCGAGGCGCCCTCATCGGCCGCCACCAGTGCATCGAATAACAGCGGCCTTTGGTCATTTGCCAGACCCGCTATTTGCTCGCGCAGGGTAACGATTCGTCCGTCATCACTGTGACTGCCGGGAAAGTTGCCACCCATGCCGACACTGGAACCTGCCGGCAACTGACTGAACACCCAGTGCAGCAAAGGCTCATCATTGGAGACCGGAACATCATCCGGAACGATATAGGCATCGGCGTTTTGCATCAGGACGATGCTGCCTTGAACGGCGCTTTCATCGCTGCCTTTCAAAAAGACCGCGAGCACTTCGTCGTTTTCGTTGTGAATTCTGATAGACAGGTCGGCAGGCCAGTCAGGCAACTGAACCAGCAAGGCGAATAACGCATCTTCACCGCCTTCAGGGAAAAAGTTCTTCTCTGTAAAGCGCCCGACGAATTGGTCGATTATCCGGTCCGCGCGTTCTCGAGCCCGGTGTTCGCGTACGGCAACCGTACTGGGCGTGAACCTGTCCGGCCCGAGAAGTTTCTGTTCTTTGGATAGAGCAAGTTTGCCCATGGGGGCGGCTTTCAACATGGCTATTTCCTTATAGCGACATGGATGGCGGGAGTGCCTGCACGGCAATTGGCCTCCCGATGAAAGCGCAACAGCGTAACGCCTTCCGGAAGCAGAAACCGAGGGCAGAAACAAGGCGTTAACAATCGAGTATCGCGCCCCTTACGAACAGGTCGTGATCGGAAAATCGGGGTTGTTTCAGAAGATCTCAAACCCGCCACGTCGAGCGCACACGCGCCTGACGCATTCAAAGCGCAGGAAACAGGCAAAAACGACTATTCATCACTGCCTTCCCCGGTGGAAACGCTCTTCCTGAGCGAGTTACACCGAGTCCAGAGAGTAAGTGCCGGGCGGGATGTCAGAGACATTGGCACAGTGCATGCGAAGGGTAGACGCTTGTTGTCGGGGTGCGCGTCAGTAACGACACACCCCGGCAACACCAGACTCAGACGCCCAGGTAATCCAGAATCCCTTCAGCCGCATTACGGCCTTCGAAGATAGCGGTCACCACCAGGTCGGAGCCGCGCACCATGTCGCCACCGGCGAATATCTTCGGGTTGCTGGTCTGGTGCTTGTACTGCGCCTGTTCCGGGGCCACGACACGGCCCTGGCTGTCGGTGCTGATGGTGAACTGCTCGAACCATGGCGCCGGGCTTGGGCGGAAGCCGAAGGCGATGACCACGGCTTCTGCCGGGATGATCTCTTCGGAGCCCGGAATCGGCTCGGGACTGCGACGACCACGGGCATCCGGTTCGCCCAGGCGCGTCTCGACCACTTTCACGCCTTCAACCTTGCCCTCGCCGATGATGGCGATAGGCTGACGGTTGTAGAGGAACTTCACGCCTTCTTCCTTGGCGTTTTTCACTTCCTTGCGCGAGCCAGGCATGTTTTCTTCGTCGCGGCGGTAGGCGCAGGTCACTGACTTGGCGCCCTGGCGGATCGAGGTGCGGTTGCAGTCCATCGCCGTGTCACCACCGCCCAGAACCACGACCCGCTTGCCCTTCATGTCGACGAAGTCTTCCGGCGCCTTTTCGAAGCCCAGGTTGCGGTTGACGTTGGCAATCAGGAAGTCGAGCGCATCGTGCACACCCGGCAGATCCTCACCGGGGAAGCCGCCTTTCATGTAGGTGTAGGTGCCCATACCCATGAAGACCGCATCGTATTCTTCGAGCAATTGATCGATGGTGACATCCTTGCCGACTTCGGTATTTAGCCGGAATTCGATGCCCATGCCGGTGAACACTTCACGGCGATGGCTCAGCACGGATTTCTCCAGCTTGAATTCCGGGATGCCGAAGGTCAGCAGACCGCCGATTTCCGGGTTCTTGTCGAACACCACCGGGGTCACGCCGCCACGCACCAGCACGTCGGCACAGCCCAGGCCCGCAGGCCCTGCGCCGATGATCGCGACGCGCTTGCCGGTGGGCACGACTTTGGACATGTCCGGACGCCAGCCCATGGCGAAAGCAGTGTCGGTGATGTACTTCTCGACCGAACCGATGGTCACCGCACCGAAACCGTCGTTCAGTGTGCAGGCACCTTCACACAGGCGATCCTGCGGGCACACGCGGCCGCAGACTTCCGGCAGGGTGTTGGTCTGGTGCGACAATTCCGCAGCCGCGAGGATATTGCCCTCGGCGACCAGCTTGAGCCAGTTGGGAATGAAGTTGTGCACCGGGCACTTCCATTCGCAGTACGGGTTGCCGCAGCCCAGGCAGCGGTGCGCCTGATCGGCAGACTGCTGGGGCTTGAAAGGCTCGTAGATTTCCACGAACTCTTTCTTGCGTTGACGCAGCAGTTTCTTCTTCGGGTCTTTACGTCCGACGTCGATGAACTGGAAGTCGTTACTGAGACGTTCAGCCATTCTCTGGAGCCTCTTTGCAGCAGCTTCAGGTTACAAGCCTGAAGCTGCGGGAATCATGATCGCAGGCAATTGGCGCACTGCTGTTAACGTGCGGCGTGAAGCTCGCCGCTCGCAGCTGCTGTTATTGCGGGTTGGCCCGAGTGCTGGAGAGCAGCGATTTCAGGTTGGCAGCCTTGGGCTTGACCAGCCAGAAACGACGCAGGTAATCGTCCAGGTTTTCCGCGATATTACGGCCCCATTCGCTGTCGGTTTCCGCGACGTACTCATTCAGGACGCTTTGCAGGTGAGTGCGGTAAGCCTCCATCGATTCGCCGCTGATACGCTGGATCTCGACCAGTTCATGGTTGACGAGGTCAACGAAGGTGTTGTCCAGGTCGAGCACGTAGGCAAAACCACCGGTCATGCCGGAACCGAAGTTATAGCCGGTCTTGCCCAGTACGCAGACGAAACCACCCGTCATGTATTCGCAGCAATGATCGCCAGTGCCTTCAACGACAGTGTGGGCACCGGAGTTACGCACAGCGAAACGCTCGCCAGCCGTGCCCGCTGCAAACAGCTTGCCGCCAGTTGCGCCGTACAGGCAGGTGTTACCGATAATCGCGCTTTCGTTGGTCTTGAACGGGCTGCCCTTGGGCGGCACGATCACCAGCTTGCCAGCGGTCATGCCCTTGCCGACGTAGTCGTTGGCATCGCCTTCCAGATACATGTTCAGGCCACCGGCGTTCCACACCCCGAAGCTCTGGCCGGCAGTGCCCTTGAAGCGGAAGGTGACAGGTGCCTTGTTCATGCCCTGGTTGCCATGCAGTCTGGCGATTTCGCCGGAGATGCGCGCGCCGATCGAACGGTCGCAGTTGCAGATCTCCAGTTCGTAGTCGCCGCCGCTGAGCGCCTCGATGGCCGGCCTGGCCATCTCCACCATCTTCTCGGCCAGCAGGCCCTTGTCGAACGGCGGGTTGCGATCCACCAGGCTGAACTGAGGCTTGTCGGCCGGAATATGGTCGCTGCCCAGCAAGGGTGTCAGGTCCAGATGCTGCTGCTTCTCGGTTTCGCCCGGCAGGATGTTCAGCAGGTCGGTACGGCCAATCAGCTCTTCCAGCGAGCGAACACCCAGCCTGGCCAGCCATTCGCGGGTTTCTTCTGCCACGTAGGTGAAGAAGTTGATCACCATGTCGACGGTGCCGATGTAGTGGTCCTTGCGCAGCTTTTCGTTCTGGGTCGCTACGCCGGTGGCGCAGTTGTTCAGGTGGCAGATACGCAGGTATTTGCAGCCCAGCGCGATCATCGGCGCGGTGCCGAAGCCGAAGCTTTCGGCCCCGAGGATGGAAGCCTTGATCACGTCCAGGCCGGTTTTCAGACCACCGTCCGTTTGTACCCGAACCTTGCCGCGCAGGTCGTTGCCGCGCAGGGTCTGGTGAGTTTCGGCCAGCCCGAGCTCCCACGGTGCGCCGGCGTATTTGATCGAGGTCAGTGGCGATGCACCGGTGCCACCGTCGTAACCGGAAATGGTGATCAGGTCGGCGTAGGCCTTGGCGACACCGGCGGCAATGGTGCCGACGCCCGCTTCTGCCACCAGCTTGACCGACACCAGCGCCGCCGGGTTGACCTGTTTCAGGTCAAAAATCAGCTGCGACAAGTCTTCGATGGAATAGATGTCGTGGTGCGGTGGCGGCGAAATCAGCGTCACACCCGGCACCGCATAACGCAGCTTGGCAATCAGCCCATTGACCTTGCCGCCCGGCAATTGCCCGCCCTCGCCCGGCTTGGCGCCCTGCGCAACCTTGATCTGCAGCACATCGGCATTGACCAGGTACTCGGGCGTCACGCCAAAGCGGCCCGTCGCGATCTGCTTGATCTTGGAGCTGCGGACCGTGCCGTAACGAGCCGGGTCTTCGCCACCCTCACCGGAGTTGGAGCGCGCGCCCAGACGGTTCATCGCCTCGGCCAGCGCTTCGTGGGCCTCGGGCGACAAGGCACCCAGCGAAATACCGGCCGAGTCGAAGCGCTTGAGGATTTCGCTCAGCGGCTCGATTTCGTCGATGTTCAAGGGCTGATCGAGTGTCTTGACCTTCAGCAGGTCGCGAATCATCGACACCGGACGCTGGTCCACCAGCGAGGTGTATTCCTTGAACTTGCTGTAGTCGCCCTGCTGCACGGCAGCCTGCAGGGTGCTGACCACGTCCGGGTTGTAGGCGTGGTATTCGCCACCAAACACGAACTTGAGCAGGCCGCCTTGCTGGATCGGCTTGCGCGGGCTCCAGGCTTCGGCAGCCAGCGCCTTCTGTTCGGCTTCGATGTCGACGAAGCGCGCGCCCTTCAGGCGGCTCGGCACACCGCGGAAGCTGACATCGCAGACTTCCTCGGACAGGCCGATGGCTTCAAACAACTGCGCGCCACGGTAGGACGCAACGGTCGAGATGCCCATCTTCGAGAGGATCTTGAGCAGGCCCTTGGTGATGCCTTTGCGATAGTTCTTGAAGACTTCGTACAGATCGCCCAGCACTTCGCCGGTACGGATCAGGTCGCCCAGCACTTCGTAAGCCAGGAACGGATAGACCGCCGAGGCGCCGAAGCCGATCAGCACGGCGAAATGGTGCGGGTCACGCGCCGTCGCGGTTTCGACCAGAATGTTACTGTCGCAGCGCAGGCCCTGTTCGGTCAGACGGTGGTGAACCGCGCCGACCGCCAGTGAAGCGTGCACCGGCAGTTTGCCCGGTGCGATGTGTCGGTCGCTCAACACGATCAGCGTATGACCGGAACGCACGGCCTCTTCGGCCTGGTCGGCAACGCTGCGCACAGCGGCTTCAAGACCCAGGCTTTCATCGTAGTTCAGGTCAATGATATGACGCTCGAAGCCCGGACGCTCCAGGTTCATCAGCGACCGCCACTTGGCTGGCGAAATGACCGGCGAACTGAGGATCACGCGCGAGGCGTGCTCCGGCGATTCCTGGAAGATGTTGCGCTCGGCACCGAGGCAGATTTCCAGCGACATGACGATGGCTTCGCGCAGCGGGTCGATCGGCGGGTTGGTCACCTGCGCGAACTGCTGGCGGAAGTAGTCGTAAGGCGAACGCACACGACGCGACAGCACGGCCATTGGCGTGTCATCACCCATCGAGCCTACGGCTTCCTGGCCCTGCTCACCCAGCGGACGCAGCACCTGATCACGCTCTTCGAACGTGACCTGATACATCTTCATGTACTGCTTGAGCTGCTCGCTGTCGTAAAAAGCCGAACCGTGGTCGTTGTCTTCCATGGTGGCCTGAATGCGCAGGGCATTCTTGCGCAGCCATTGCTTGTACGGATGACGCGACTTGAGGCGGTTGTCGATGGCGTCGGTGTCGAGGATCTGACCGGTTTCGGTGTCCACGGCAAAGATCTGCCCAGGGCCGACGCGGCCCTTGGCGATGACGTCTTCAGGCTTGTAGTCCCATACGCCGATTTCCGACGCCAGGGTGATGTAGCCGTTCTTGGTGGTGACCCAGCGCGCCGGGCGCAGGCCGTTGCGGTCGAGCAGGCAGACCGCATGACGACCTTCGGTCATGACCACGCCCGCAGGGCCGTCCCACGGCTCCATGTGCATGGAGTTGTACTCATAGAACGCCCGCAGGTCCGGGTCCATGGTCTCGACGTTCTGCCACGCAGGCGGAATGATCATGCGCACGCCACGGAACAGGTCGATGCCGCCGGTGACCATCAGCTCGAGCATGTTGTCCATGCTCGACGAGTCAGAACCCACGCGGTTGACCAGCGGGCCCAGCTCGTCCAGGTCCATCAGATCGTTGGTGAACTTGGTGCGTCGCGCCTGCGCCCAGTTGCGGTTGCCGGTAATGGTGTTGATCTCGCCGTTGTGGGCGAGGAAGCGGAACGGCTGCGCCAGCGGCCATTTCGGCAGGGTATTGGTGGAAAAACGCTGGTGGAACACGCAGATAGCGGTCTGCAGACGCTCGTCGCTCAGGTCCGGGAAGAAGGCCGTGAGGTCGGCCGGCATCATCAGGCCTTTATAAATGATGGTCTTGTGCGAAAAGCTGCAGATGTAGTGATCGGTATCTGCGGCGTTGGACACCGACGAGCGGCGACGCGCACTGAACAGCTTAATGGCGAATTCCTGATCGCTCAGGCCTTCACCGCCAATGAATACCTGCTCGATTTTCGGCAGGCGCTCCAGCGCCAGACGACCCAGAACGCTGGTATCGATCGGCACCTGACGCCAGCCCACCAGATCCAGGCCCTCGGCGAGGATTTCACGGTTCATGTTTTCGCGTGCGGCGTCGGCCTTGGCGTCGTCCTGATTGAGGAACACCATGCCCACAGCGTATTGGCGGGGCAGATCGACGGCGAAGTGTTCCTTGGCGATCGCACGCAGGAAGCCGTCGGGCTTCTGAATCAACAGACCGCAACCGTCGCCGGTCTTGCCGTCGGCGTTGATACCGCCACGGTGGGTCATGCAGGTCAGGGCCTGAACGGCCGTCTGCAACAGGTGATGACTGGGCTCGCCCTGCATATGAGCGATCAGGCCGAAGCCGCAGTTATCCTTGAATTCATCTGGTTGGTACAGACCTGCTTTCATAGACACTTTCTCACCAGGCTGCCTCTATTCGAGGCAAATTTCCTTTTAATTCAACCAATTACCTGTCACGCCGAACGTGCGCCAGCTTCGGACAGGCAAAACGGAGGTCATTGTACACAGCGACACAAGGGCTAACAAATTTAACGACGACTGGCTGATAATCAATGTCGCAATTATGAAAGTTTTAAAACGGGTCGCTGTGCTAGTCAAAGTATTTCTTCGTGAATCTGACTGACGCGACGGGAGACTGTAAGGCGCTTGTAACGCAGACGCCGCAAGGCGCGCCGACATGCGGCGCGCTCAGGCGGGTTAAGTCAGGTAGGTCGGCGGGCGGCCCGGGTAGGGCCGCTGCGACTTCAACGAGTGGCGCCGAGCTCTTGTTGGACGCTGGCGACAGTACGAGGCCAAGGTTTACCAGCCTGAACCTTGGCTGGCAATACCTTGATGGCTGCCAGGGCGGCAGCACGGTCAGGAAAGTTGCCGTACGTCACGACGTACAGCGGCTTGCCCTGCAGGGTTTTCTTGAAATAACGATACTCGCCACCCTGCTCTGCAACGTAGGCCTGAGCCGTCGCTTCGGAGCTGGTGCCGAGGATCTGGACCACGTAGTGACCGGGTGCCTGGCTGCTGTACCAGCTACCGCCGGCAGCCGGTTTGGCCGCCGCCGCTGCCGGTTTTTCAGCAGGCTTGGCAGCCGGAGCCGGAGTCGGGGCAGGCTTGGCTGTCGCGACCTGAGTCTGCGCAGGGGCCGGCTTGGCGGCTGGCGCAGGTGCCGGGGTCGGTGCAGGGATGGACGAGCGAGGCGTCTGTGCTGCGGCCTGACCTGCCGGTACACCCGCTGGCGGCGCCGTAGTGGTGACGGTCGGCGGCTGTGCAGGCGAACCTGTCGGCACTGCGTCTTCGTCGGAATCACTGGACCCGGCAGCCTCGGCCAGAGGACCGCGCATCACCGGCTGAGAGCCATTCATCGGTAGCGGCATCGGCTGGGAGTTACCAGCGAATTCGATGGCCGGGCTGCCGTTATTCGATTGTTGAGCAGTTGGCTTGCCTTCACCCAGCGGCAGTTGCGCCTGAGCGGAAGCCGGGGCATTGGCGGGTGTACCCGTCTTGTCGCCGCGACCCGGGATCAGCACGGCTGCTGCCACGGCCACTATGACAACGGCACCCAAGGCCAATACGTGTTTTTTCGGCATTTTGAACCCCACACTTGGGCGCTTGACCGCGGAACGACTCGCGATCATCGCCTCGATCATTGAATCGCGGGCTACCTGGTTGATTGCGCCAGGCCAGCCATCGGACTGTTCATGAATATCGGTGATCTGGTCGGCGGTGAACAACGCGATTCCCTGCCCTGCACCCTCCAGACGCTGAGCCAGATACTCCCGGGTTTCCTCTTCCGTATAGGGTTGCAGCTCGATGACGTGAAAGCGTTCGCCTTCGACATCACCCTGCAGGTCGGCACACATCTGATCGAGACGATCGAGCAGCGATGGCTCTCCGAACAGGAATACATGCGGACGCCCTTCAGGCGTTCCCGCAGCAAGACCCAGCAACGCTTCGAGCGCCGAATCGCCAAGTTGTTCCGCATCGTCAACCAGCAGGTAGACTTCCTGGCCGGTCAGCCCGAGCTGCACGACCTGCGACAGGATCGACTGCATTTCAGCCTGCGCGACGCTCAGCGCCTGCGCGACCTGCTGCAGCACGCCTGCCGCATCACCTGCACCGCGCGCAGAAATCACGACACTTTGCACCGACTGCTTGTTGGTGCTCGCCACCAGCGCCTGGCGCAGCAGGGTCTTGCCGCTGCCCTGAGGCCCGGTGACCGCCAGCAGCAGCTGGCTGTAGCGCGCCAGATGATGAAGCTGACCCAGCACAGGCTTGCGTTGGGCAGGAAAGAATTTGAAGCCAGGTACCCGCGCAGCAAAGGGGTCATGACTCAACTGATAATGGCCGAGGAAGGCCTCGTCGGCATGCAAACTAGTCATGGGGTTTCCGTTAACCTCTGAGCTGATCCACCAGGGCGCGATAATCCGCAACCAGGGTGGCCTGTAATACTTCTTTTGGATAATCGTCCGTGATGACCGCTTCACCCATCCGGCGCAACAGCACCAGACGCAGGCGACCGTCGATGACTTTCTTGTCGATCGCCATGTGTTCGAGGAAATTGTCTTCCGTCATGTCCTGCGGTGGCACGACCGGCAGCCCGGCACGCTGAAACAGACGAATGCCGCGATCCCGCTCCTGCGTGCTGATCCAGCCCAGGCGCGAGGACATTTCCAGCGCCATGACCGTACCGGCAGCAACCGCCTCGCCATGCAGCCAGACACCATAGCCCATATGCGTCTCGATGGCGTGCCCGAATGTGTGACCCAGGTTCAATGTCGCACGAACGCCGGACTCGCGCTCATCGGCGCCGACCACCAGCGCCTTGGCGGCGCAGGAACGTTCGATGGCTACGGTCAGCGCCGCCTGGTCCAGGCCGCGCAGTGCATCGACATGCTCTTCGAGCCAGGTCAGGAAGGGCTCGTCGCAGATCAGGCCATATTTGATGACTTCGGCCAGCCCGGCGGACAGTTCACGCTCGGGCAGAGTATTGAGCGAAGCGGTATCGATCAGCACCACGCTCGGCTGATAGAAGGCACCCACCATGTTCTTGCCCAGCGGATGATTGATACCGGTCTTGCCGCCGACCGATGAGTCCACCTGAGACAGCAGCGTGGTCGGGATCTGGATGAAGTTCACGCCGCGCTGATAACAGGCGGCGGCAAACCCGGCCATGTCGCCGATCACCCCGCCGCCCAGAGCGATGACCGTGGTGCGACGGTCATGGCGAGCGGTCAGCAAGCCATCGAAAATGGTCTGCAGGGTTTCCCAGTTCTTGAACGCCTCGCCATCGGGCAGAACAATCGGCAGAACGTTGTAACCGGCCAGGGTTTGCGTCAGGCGCTCCAGGTACAGAGGTGCCACTGTCGTGTTGGAAACGATAGCCACCTGACGCCCGACGATATGCGGGGTCAGGAGCTCTGGCTGATCCAGCAGGCCTTCGCCAATATGGATCGGGTAGCTACGCTCACCAAGCTCGACCTTAAGTGTCTGCATGTGTCCCCACATTTATTACCGATTGGACGGTTTGTGCTTCAGCATCTCATGACGCAAGGCCATGAACCGACGCTGTTTTGCTGGTCGACGAGAATAGCGCATTTTCGCCTGCGCTTTAACGGGGAGGAAGCTCTGCCAGTCGCGCCAGTATCTCGAGAACCACCATTCGGGGAGGCCGCTCATCGGTTTCAATCACGATATCGGCGATTTCCCGATAGAACGGGTCGCGGATGGCCAGCAGCTCGCTCAGTACCCGGGCAGGATCGGCGGTACGCAGCAAAGGACGATTGCGATCACGCGCGGTGCGCCCCACCTGTTGCTCGATCGAGGCATGCAGATACACCACGCGCCCGCCGGCCCGCAGAGCCTGGCGATTTTCGCCGCGCATGACCGCGCCACCGCCGGTCGCCAGAACCACGCCATCGGCGTCGCACAGTTCGGCAATCATGGCCTGCTCGCGATCACGAAAACCCGGCTCGCCTTCCTTGTCGAAGATCCAGGGAATGTTGGCGCCCGTACGCAGCTCGATTTCCTTGTCGGAATCCTTGAACGGCAGTCGCAATTCTTTGGCAAGCAAACGGCCGATGGTGCTCTTGCCAGCACCCATCGGCCCCACAAGTATTAAATTTCGCACAAAATCAACGACTCACAGAAATCGCCTGGTTGTTCATGATACGCGGAGTCAGAAATACCAACAGCTCGGATTTGGACTCGGATACCACATCGCGCCTGAAAAGCCGGCCAAGATACGGTACATCGCCAAGAAATGGCACTTTATCGACAACTTTACTTTGCGTATTCGAGAACACACCACCGATGACGATGGTTTCGCCGTCGGAAATCAGCACCTTGGCGTTGACCTCGTTTTTCTTGATCGGCGGTACGCCCAGCACCGCATTCAGGTAGTCCGGCTCGTCCTTGGTAACCTTCACTTCCATGATGATGCGGTTGTCCGGCGTGATCTGCGGCGTTACCTCAAGCGACAGGGAGGCCTCCTTGAAGCTCACGGTGGTCGCACCGCTGGAGCTGGATTCCTGATACGGGATCTCCGTACCCTTGAGGATCTTGGCGGTTTCCTTATCGGAGGTGACCACCTTGGGCTGGGAGACGATTTCACCGTTACCGGTTTTCTCCATGGCACTCAGCTCAAGGTCCAGCAGCGTGTTATTGGTCACGAAGCCCAGGCCGATACCGGTCGTCGCATTAGCTGCGCCCAGGTCCACGAACGGCACGTTGGAGGTAGTACTGCTGCCGGTGTTACCGGCCTCGTCACCGTTATTATCCAGCCCGTAGGTTGTCCATTTGCCGCTGCCGCTGGTGTTGGTAGAACCGCCCCAGCGAACCCCGAGTTGCTTGTTGTAATCGACGTTGGCCTCGACGATGCGCGCCTCGATCATCACCTGGCGTACCGGGATGTCCAGTTGCGACACGATACGACGCAGCTCGTCGAGGCGCTCTTGGGTCTGGTAGGCAATGATGTTGTTGGTCCGGTCGTCCACCGTGATCGAACCGCGCTCGTCGGCCTTGGACTCGGCACTGGTCACGGACTGGAACAGCTTGGCGATGTCGGCAGCCTTGGCGTAATTGACTTGCAGCAGCTCACGACGCAGGGGCGCCAGCTCGGCGATCTGCTTGAGCGACTCCAGCTCCTGACGCTCGCGGGCGGCAATTTCATCGGCTGGCGCAACCAGCAGCACGTTGCCGACCTTGCGCTTGTCCAGGCCCTTGGTTTTCAGCACCAGGTCCAGCGCCTGATCCCATGGCACATTCTGCAGACGCAGGGTGATACCGCCCTGGACCGTATCACTGGCCACCAGATTGAGGTTGGTGAAGTCGGCAATCAGTTGCAGTACCGAGCGTACGTCGATGTCCTGGAAGTTCAGCGACAGCTTTTCACCGGTGTACACCGGTTTGTCAGCGGCGCGGCGGTCCAGATCCTCATTGGTCAACGGGCGCACGCTGATCGTCAGCTTGTTTTCGGTCTGGAACGCCGAGTAGTCGAAGGCACCCGACGGCTCGATCAGAATACTGGCCTTGTCACCCGACGCCGAAGCACTGACGAACTGTACCGGCGTGGCGAAGTCCTTGACGTCCAGCCGGACGCGCAGCGGTTCGGGCAGCTGGGTCTTGGCGAAGTCCACGCGGATCTTGCCGCCCTGCTCCTGAATATCCGGGGCAATGCTGGGGTTGCTCAGGTCGATGACCACATTGCCCTCACCCAGCTCGCCACGCTGGAAATCGACATTGCGGATGGCCTTGACGCCTGCGGGGATGAACGGTTTGGCGGATGCAGGCGTGGGCGGTGGCACCGCGACCCGTTGCGCCCCCATTGCGGTGGTCGGTTGGGAAGCTTGCGCGGCGCCGGCACCCTGGCCGATGACCACGAACAGGTTGTTGCCATCGACGCGGGAGCTGTACGGCGAAAGCGTGGTCAGGTTGATGATCACCCGGGTGCGGTCCTGAGCCTGTACCACAACCACACTGCGCGCATTACCGGTGCCCAGGTCACGACTTTTGGTCGCCAACTGGCTGGTAACACCCGGCAGATCCAGCGCAATGCGCGCTGGTTGCGACGTGGTGTAACCGCGCGGTGCCGGCACCGGGGCGTCGAATGCCAGCTTCAGCTCGATGCGGTCACCCGGCAGGGCGGCGACATCCAGGGTCTTGAGGTTGGCAGCCTGGAGAACCGGCGCCAGCACCGCGATGCATAACGACACGCCGATAATCGAGAGAATCCGGGTCATGATCAATTTCCGTTGAGCGCTACTGTGCATACTTGGCCTTGCCCACTTCATGAGCGTTCTTTGAGGGCGATAGTGCGTGGCCTTTCCAGCCACGCCCCCTCTCCATCAGGAACAATTTCGATGACATCAACCTGCGCGTCGCCGATCGACACTACCCGGCCGTTGTTACGCCCCAGATAATCGCCCACCTTGACGCGATGAACACCTCCGGCACCGCGCAGCAGGGCAAACGTCCCCGACTCGTTGCCAATCGTGCCGACCATCTCGAACGACTCGATATTGAAACCTTCAAGAAACTGCCTGACCCGGTGTTCGTCCGGCGCCACCAGCCGTGAACCCTTCTGGCGGTTGAGCAGGTCGATCTTGACCGGCGGCTGGAAAGGACTACGCAGCGTGGAGGCGTTGTAGGTGAACGCCTCGTACGGCCGAAACTTGGGTAAAGGTTCGATGTTGCCACTCGGGCGGGCTCTGGCCTGATCCATGAATTCGGACAGATCGGCAAAATCATTGTCATTACCGCAACCGGCCAGCCCTGCCAGAACCACACTGACGCACAGCAATCGCGCCGCCCTCATTTCTTCAGCCCTTCATCGTTGTAGCGGTAGGTCTTGGCCAGAATGCTCATGCGCAACTTGGTCGGCACCTTGGGATCGACCGGCTTGATCTCGAAATCATGCAGCGTGACGATGCGCGGCAGGCTGGCTACACCGCTGACGAAGGTCGCCAGGTCGTGATAACCACCGACCACGGTGATCTGTATCGGCAGCTCGATGTAGAACTGCTGGACCGCCTCGGGCAGCAGCTTGATTTCCTCGAACTCAAGCCCGCTTCCCAGCCCGGTGCGGGTGATGTCCTCAAGCAGGCCGGGCACTTCGGTGTCGCTGGGCAATTGCCGCAGCAGGGCGCCGAAGGTGTTTTCCATCTCTTCCATCTGCTTCTTGTACGGCTCGAGGTTGGCCGCCTGGAAGGCCTTGTTGGAGAACTGCTCCTTGAGCGTCACCTCGCTGTTCTGAGCGCTTTCCAGTTGGGTTTCCAGGTCCTGGATAAAGAAGAAATAGCCCAGTGCGAAAATCATGACCGCAACCAGGAGCCCGGCAATGGCCTTGACCGCTGCGGGCCATGAGCCCAGGTTGTTCAGGTCCAGCTCGCTCAGATCGACCTTGCGCAACCCTTCCAGCCATTCGGACATATTCATGGCTTGGCTCCTGGGGCAGCGGCAACCGGCGGCTGGGTCTGGCGTACGGTCAGCTGAAAGACATTGGCCTGATCCACGGCACCGGCCGTGGTGGCCTTGACCTCGGTCAGGCTCGGCGCTTCCAGCCAGTCAGAGGCTTCAAGATTACGCATCAGGTCGGAAACCCGGTTGTTCGACTCGGCAGCGCCATTGATGGCAATCAGCTTGTCGGTCATTTTGACCTGTGAGTAGTAGACGCCGTCCGGCAGGGTCCGCGCCAGTTGATCGAAGACGCGCCCGGTGATCGGGCGGTTGCCTTGCAGGTCCTGAATGATCTTCATGCGCTCGAGCAGCTGTTTGCGCCGAGCCTTGAGATCACTGATCTCCTTGATGCGGATATCGAGCTGGGCAATCTGCGTCTGCAGAAAGGCATTGCGCGCCATCTGATGCTCGATGGCATTGCTGACGTAACGATCGATCAGAAACAGGATGCCGACTGACACCACCAGCACGCCGACCAGTGCGGTCAGGAAGCGTTTCTTTCGTTCTTCGCGAAGCTCTTCGCGCCACGGTAATAAGTTGATCCGCGCCATCAGTCGAAGCTCCTCAACGCCAGACCACAGGCGATCATCAGGGCTGGCGCGTCACTGGCCAGGGCCCCGGCATTGACCTTGGCGCTCAGGGCCATGTCGGCAAACGGGTTGGCGACCATGGTCGGAGTGCCGATGCGTCGCTGGATCAGATGCTCCAGCCCTGAAATCGAAGCCGTGCCGCCTGCCAGCATGATGTGATCCACAGAGTTGTATTGACCGGCCGCGAAGAAGAACTGCAGGGAGCGGGAAACCTGCTGCACCAGCGCTTCCTTGAAGGGGTCGAGCACTTCGCTGACGTAGTCGTCGGGCAAGCCGCCCTGCTTCTTGGCAAGCCCGGCTTCCTCCATGGAGAGCCCATAGCGGCGCTGGATTTCGTCAGTCAGCTGGCGCCCGCCAAACAGCTGCTCGCGGGTATAGATGATCCGGCCGTGATGCAGCACGCTCAGGGTGGTCATAGTGGCGCCGATATCGACCACGGCCACCGTCAGTTCGTCATGGCCGTTGCCCAGTTGCGCAGCCAGCAACCCGAACGAGCGCTCAAGGGCGTAGGCCTCGACATCGACGACGCGCGCGGTTAGCCCGGCCAGTGCCAGCGCGGCCTCGCGCACTTCGACGTTCTCCTTGCGGCAGGCAGCCAGCAACACTTCGACGCGCTCGGGGTTGCGCACCGAGTAGCCCTGCACTTCGAAATCGATGGCGACTTCTTCCAGCGGATAGGGGATGTACTGGTCAGCCTCAAGCTTGAGCTGGTTTTCCATGTCATCGTCGGAAAGACCGGCGTCCATCTCGATGGTCTTGGTGATCACCGCCGAACCGGCCACGGCAACCGCCACGATCTTGACGCTGGTCTTGGCCTTGACGAGTACGCGTGACAACGCCTGCCCGACCCCTTCGAGTTCGGCAATGTTCTTTTCGACGACAGCGTTGGCCGGCAAGGGCTCTACTGCGTAAGACTCGACCTTGTAACGGGTGCCGGAACGACTCAATTCCAGGAGTTTTACCGAGGTGGAGCTAATATCGATCCCTAGAAGGGTGTTGGCCTTCTTACTGAAGAGTTCGAACACAACCTGATTCCTATGAGTTTCCGTCACTTACGGAGTTATTTCGGGCCAACGTCACTGTCGACAGCCTTGACAGTAGCGCAAATCACGCTTGGGGACGAAAAATGCTTATAATGCCCAGCGTTTTTTTCATTTAACAAAGCTTCAAGGCGTGTTCATTTGTAAATGCCTGCGCTTAACCCATTATTTTTTCTGGAAATCCAAAAGCCTTGATACGCCTGCTGAAGTTTTTCTGGTGGTCCCTCGTCGCGGTATTCTGCTCGCTGTTGCTTGGCCTGAGCGGCGCGTTTCTTTACCTGAGCCCGACCCTGCCATCCGTTGACGCGCTGCGAAGCATTCAACTGCAAATCCCCCTGAGGGTGTTCACCAGCGACGGCAAGCTGATTGCCGAGTTCGGTGAAATGCGCCGCACGCCGATTCGCTTCGCGGAAATCCCGCCCAATTTCATCAACGCACTGCTGTCGGCCGAAGACGACAACTTCGCCAACCACTATGGCGTCGACCCGGGCAGCCTGATGCGCGCAGCCACTCAGCTGGTCAAGAGCGGCCATATCCAGTCAGGCGGCAGTACCATCACCATGCAGGTCGCGAAAAACTTCTTCCTGACCAGCGAGCGCAGCTTTTCGCGCAAAACCACCGAGATTCTGTTGGCCTTGCAAATCGAGCGCCAACTTACCAAGGACGAGATTCTCGAGCTGTACGTCAACAAGATTTATCTGGGTAACCGCGCCTACGGGATCGAGGCGGCGGCGCAAGTCTACTATGGCAAGTCGATCCGTGATGTAAGCCTTGCGCAAATGGCCATGATTGCCGGTCTGCCCAAGGCACCGTCACGTTTCAACCCACTGGCCAACCCGACCCGTGCCAAGGAACGTCGCGACTGGATCCTGGGCCGCATGTATCGCTTGGGCAAGATCGACCAGACCGCTTACCAGGCCGCGTTGAATGAGCCGCTCAACGCCAGTTATCACGTGCCGACGCCGGAAGTGAATGCACCGTACATCGCTGAAATGGCGCGGGCTGAAATGGTCGGCCGTTATGGCAGCGAGGCCTATACAGAAGGCTTCCGCGTTACCACCACTGTGCCGAGCGACCTTCAGGAGCACGCCAACAAGTCCATTCAGCAGGGCTTGATCGATTACGACCAGCGCCACGGCTACCGTGGTCCGGAAAGCCGCTTCCCGGGCATGACCCGCGCCAACTGGGTACAGGAACTGACCAAGCAGCGCATGATCAACGGCCTCGAGCCCGGCATCGTGACGCAGGTCGACAAGACCGGTCTACGCGTTCTGACCCGCAACGGCGAGAAGGAAGAAACCGTCGACTGGGCCACCATGAAGTGGGCGCGCCCTTACCTGAATACCAACAGCCTGGGCGCCAATCCGAAGCAGCCGGCTGACGTTGCCAAGGTCGGCGACCTCGTTCGTCTGCTGCGCCAGGACGATGGCTCGCTGAAATTCAGTCAAATTCCCGTCGCGCAGAGCGCCCTGGTGTCGCTTGATCCGCAAAACGGTGCCATTCGCGCCCTGGTCGGCGGCTTTGCGTTCGAGCAGAGCAACTACAACCGCGCCATGCAGGCCAAACGTCAACCGGGCTCCAGCTTCAAGCCGTTCATCTACAGCGCTGCGCTCGATAACGGTTACACCGCTTCCAGCCTGGTGAACGACGCGCCTATCGTGTTCGTCGACGAATACCTGGACAAGGTATGGCGTCCGAAAAATGACACTAACACCTTCCTTGGGCCGATCCGCCTGCGCGAGGCGCTGTACAAGTCTCGTAACCTGGTATCGATCCGCCTGCTCCAGGCCCTCGGCATCGACAGCACCATCGACTACATCACCCGCTTCGGCTTCTCCAAGCAGGATTTGCCGCGCAACCTGTCGCTGGCACTGGGTACGGCGACATTGACCCCGATGGAAATCGCCACCGGCTGGGCGACCTTCGCCAACGGCGGTTACAAGGTCAGCCCTTATCTGATCCAGACCATCGAGAACCGTGACGGCCAGACCCTGTTTGTCGCCAACCCGCCAAGCGTCCCGGTCAATGACGTCAATACCGCGCCCAACACCTCGACCTTCGCGGTACATGACAGCCCGAGCGTGGTCACCGGTGAGCCAGGGGCACCTGCTCAGCCTCAGGCGCCCGCAGTGGCAGAGCGTGTGGTCGATGCGCGCACCACGTACATTCTGAACAGCATGCTGCAGGACGTGATCAAGCGCGGCACCGGGCGCCGCGCACTGTCCATGAACAGACCGGACATCGCCGGCAAGACCGGTACCACCAATGATTCCAAGGATGCCTGGTTCTCCGGGTATAACGCGGACTACGTGACCACGGTGTGGAGTGGTTTCGATCAGCCTGAAAGTCTTGGCCGTCACGAATTCGGTGGCACGGTCTCGCTGCCGATCTGGATGGACTACATGAGCGCCGCGCTCAAGGACAAGCCGCCGCATCAGCAGGCCGAACCGCCAGGCATTCTCAGCCTGCGCGTCGACCCATTGAGTGGCCGCGCCGCCACGCCAAGCACGCCGAACGCATTCTTCGAGCTGTTCAAAAGCGAAGACACACCGCCAAGCGTCAACGAACTGGGCGGCAGCAGCGCACCGGGCAGCCCGTTGCCGGCAGATGAGTCAGCGCCGATCGATTTGTTCTGATAGCACAGACTTAATGGATCAGTAGATTTTCAGCGGCTGCACAGGCCTCTTCGTGAGCAAGCTCACTCCCACGGATTCGGGGACTTTCAGGATGATCCGAAGCTTTGTGGGAGCGAGCTTGCTCGCGAAGGCGTATTAGTGGGTCAGTAGATTTTCAGCGGCTGCATAGGCCTCTTCGTGAGCAAGCTCACTCCCACGGACACGGGGACTTTCAGTACGATCCGGGGCTATGTGGGAGCGAGCTTGCTCGCGAAGAGGCTAGTTCAATCCCTGAAAATGCCCCACAAGAGCAGGGCATCCAAGGCATAAAAAAACCCCTGCATCGCTGCAGGGGTTTTTTATTGGGTCAGGGATCAGCCCTTGAACACATCATCCACGCTGGTCAGCGGGTAGTGCTTCGGATACGGCAGGGTGGCAACGCCGCTTTCGATAGCGGCCTTGGCCACTGCATCGGCGATCAGGCCCAGCAGGCGGGTGTCCATTGGCTTCGGAATGATGTACTCACGACCGAATTCCAGTTTGATGCCGCCGTAGGCGTCGCTGACTTCCTGTGGCACAGGCAGCTTGGCCAGTTCGCGCAGGGCGTTGGCCGCGGCGATTTTCATTTCTTCGTTGATGCGCTTGGCGCGAACGTCCAGAGCACCGCGGAAGATGAACGGGAAGCCCAGTACGTTGTTGACCTGGTTCGGGTAGTCCGAACGGCCAGTGGCCATGATCACGTCACTGCGCGTGGCGTGAGCCAGTTCCGGGGAGATTTCCGGATCAGGGTTCGAGCAGGCGAACACGATCGGGTCCTTGGCCATCAGCTTGAGGTTTTCAGCGCTCAGCAGGTTAGGACCGGACAGGCCTACAAATACGTCAGCGCCATCCAGCGCGTCAGTCAGCGAGCGCTTCTCGGTAGCGTGAGCGAACGCAGCCTTGTACTGGTTAAGGTCGGTACGGCCGGAGTGGACAACGCCAGTACGGTCGACCATGAAGATGTTTTCGATCTTCGCGCCCATGCTCACCAGCAGCTTCATGCAGGAGATGGCCGCAGCGCCAGCGCCCAGGCAGACGATCTTCGCCGAATCGAGGGTCTTGCCGACGATTTCCAGCGCGTTGATCATGCCGGCCGCTGTCACGATAGCGGTGCCGTGCTGGTCATCGTGGAAAACCGGGATGTCGCACTGTTCGATCAGCGCTTTCTCGATTTCAAAGCACTCAGGTGCCTTGATGTCTTCCAGGTTGATGCCACCGAAGGTGATGGAGATACGTTTTACGGTGTCGATGAAGGCCTGTGGGCTTTCGGAATCGACTTCGATATCGAAAACGTCGATACCGGCGAAGCGCTTGAACAGAACGCCTTTACCTTCCATGACCGGCTTGGAAGCCAACGGACCCAGATCGCCGAGGCCGAGAATCGCGGTGCCATCGGAAATAACTGCTACCAGGTTGCCTTTGCCGGTGTACTTGTAAGCCAGCTCGGGGTCACGGGCAATTTCACGCACGGGTTCAGCAACGCCAGGGCTGTAGGCCAGAGCCAGGTCACGAGCGGTTGCGGTCGGCTTGGTGAGTTCGACGCTCAGCTTCCCCGGACGAGGATTGGCATGGTATTCGAGCGCGGCAGTTTTCAGATCTGACATGTATTGGATTCCGCTTTTTTTACTGTGGGACAGACGGACCGCCGAGGATACGCAAGATGCATAGTCCTAACAAGACTGACCAGTCACTGCTGTCAATAGGCTCGGGCTTAGACTTTACGCTTAGAGACCTGAAACGTGAACACTCGGTCACGCTCGTCAGATCACCGGTTTGAAGGCCGCGTCTAGCGACGTGAAACGTCCAGCATTGCGGGATGGGTCAGTGGCAGCAGCCAGCGGGACTGCCCCGCTTCAAGGCCTCCGCGTCGGGAGCGATCGACGACCCAGCCACGCGCTTCGACCTGCTGCCCTTCGAGGTGCTGGAGCATCGCCGTATCGAAGGCACTCAGGTGGTCAGGCGCGACACGCAAGACCAGCGAGCCCTGCAACTCGATCCAGATACCACCGCGGTTGCGCTGCACACGCCTGACCTGACCGGACACAATCGCGAACCCGCTTTTATTCAGCCGGGTCGAGGACTGCACTGGCGAATTACGCCATACACCCAGACGCGCCTGACGTGCCTGACGCTCCGCGCCCTGCTGGCAAGCGACCAGCCTGACATTGGGCGCAACGGCCACCAGATAGCCCAGCCCTTCGCTGAGCAACTGCGCCTCAAGGTTGGCGCCTTTACGGTCATAGACGTTGGCCAGCGTGCGACCGTAATGATCCTTGCCCTGCTGACCGATACGCAGACCAACCTTGCCGCCGCTTTCATTCACCAGCGCCTGCAAGCGCTTTTTGGCAGCCTCGGCAAACGGTTCGGCAGACCGGCCTTTCCTGCCGGTTTCAGGCGTATTGAGCCCGATCATCCGCACGCTGCGGCCATCGATCAGCTTCAAGGTGTCGCCGTCGACTACACGCTGTACCTGTGCGACCGGCAACGAGGCAGGTGCCGGGCAGAAGGCCTGCGCGCCGGACACCCAAATCACGGGCATAAAAAAGACGCCCACAAGGAGCGCCTTTTCAAGCAGTCTGGAGATGCCCATAGGGCAGCCAGTCTTACTTCGCTTTGGTAGCGCCGAACGCACCGAAACGGGATTTGAACTTGTCGACACGGCCGCCAACGTCAAGCGTCTTCTGCTTGCCGGTGTAGAACGGGTGGCACTCGTTGCACACGTCCAGGCTCAGAGGAGCGGCCAGGGTGGAACGGGTCTTGATGACATTGCCGCAGCTGCAGGTAGCGTCAATGGCTTCGTAAACTGGATGGATATCAGCTTTCATCGGTACTTCCTCGGTCTAACGCGCCGCCACTCAACACTATTGTTGAATACCGCACGGAAATAGGCTGCGGATAGTACCAGACAATTGCAACGACGCAAGCGAACCTTCACACCGGTCGTCTGCTAAGATCGCGCCTCCGTCATCACTTATCACCACAGGAAAACACCGCGTGCCCGACGCCATCCTGCGCCTTGCCCTGCCCTCGCCGCTTCGCCGCCTGTTCGACTACCGCGCCCCAGCGGGCGTGTCGCGCAGCGCCTTGCAGCCGGGCATGCGTCTGCGAGTGCCGTTCGGACGCCGGGAAATGATCGGCATTCTGGTGGAAGTGGTCGATCACAGCGAAGTGCCCGCCGACAAGCTCAAGCCGGCAATCGCCCTGCTCGACAGCGAAGCGCCGCTGCCACCTGCGCTGTTCAAACTGTGCCTGTGGACCTCGCAGTATTACCAGCACAGCCTGGGCGACACGCTGAGCTGGGCCTTACCGGTGTTGCTGCGTCAGGGCGAACTGGCCGAAAGCCGCCAGGAACGCTTCTGGCACGTTGCACCGGGTGCCAGCGTCGACGATCCGCGCATCGCCCGCGCGCCCAAGCAGCGCGAGGCCCTGACCACCCTTGCCCAGCACCCGCACGGGGTGGCGCATCAACTGCTCAGCAAGCTGATGCTCAACAAGGACAGCCTCAACCTGTTGCTGGCCAAGGAGCTGGTGTACGTCGAGGTCCGCAGCCATGCGCCCAGCGCACGCCATGAACACTGGCTGGCCCAGCCTGAATTGCCGCTCAACACCGAACAACGCGCCGCTTACGAAGCGATCCGCGCCGGGTTCGACAGCTTTCATGCGTTCCTGCTGGCCGGCGTCACCGGCAGCGGCAAGACCGAAGTCTATCTGCAACTGATCCGCGAGACCCTCGAGGCGGGCAAGCAGGCGCTGGTGCTGATCCCGGAAATCAACCTCGGCCCGCAGACCCTGGCGCGCTTCGAGCAGCGCTTCAATGCGCGCATTGCGCTGGTCCACTCGGCGGTCAACGACCGCGAACGGCTGGATGCTTGGCTGGCGGCTCGCGATGGCGAGGCGGACATCATCATCGGCACGCGTTCGGCGCTGTTCACGCCGATGAAAAACCCCGGGCTGATCATCATCGACGAGGAACACGACGGCTCCTATAAACAGCAGGAAGGTCTGCGCTATCACGCCCGCGATCTGGCCCTGGTGCGGGCGCGTCAGGAAAACATTCCGATTGTCCTGGGCTCGGCCACTCCGTCCCTGGAAAGCCTGCATAACGCCTACACTGGCCGCTACGGCCTGCTGCGCCTGAATCAGCGCGCGGGCGGCGCACAGCAGCCGCGTTTCATGCGCCTGGACGTCAAGAGCCGACCGCTGGACAGCGGCATCTCCGGGCCCATGCAGCAGGCCATCGGTCAGACGCTCGCGGCAGGCCAGCAGGTCTTGGTGTTCCTCAACCGTCGCGGCTTTGCACCCACCTTGCTGTGCCACGACTGCGGGTGGATGTCCGGCTGCCAGCGCTGCGATGCACGCATGACCGTGCACCAGCGCTCGGGCGAACTGCGCTGCCATCACTGCGGGTATGTCGAGCGTGTACCGCGCCAGTGTCCGTCGTGCGGCAAGGTGGATTTGCGCCCGGTAGGCGCCGGCACCGAGCGCGCCGAAGAGCGCCTGGCGATTCTGTTTCCAGACTACCCCGTGCTGCGTGTCGACCGCGACAGCACGTCGCGCAAGGACGCCATGAACCAGCTGTTCACGACGATCCAGCGCGGCCAGCCATGCATTCTGGTCGGCACGCAAATGCTCGCCAAGGGCCATCACTTTCCCCGGGTCACGCTGGTATCGATTCTGGACGCCGACGGCGGGCTGTTTTCCGGCGACTTCCGCGCCAGCGAGCGCATGGCGCAACTGATCGTTCAGGTGGCAGGCCGTGCCGGGCGCGCCGAAGAACCTGGCAAGGTGATCATCCAGACCCACCTGGCCGACCATCCACTGCTGATTCAGCTGACCGAGCAGGGTTATTTCGCCTTTGCCGAACAGGCCTTGAGCGAGCGCCGTTCGGCGGGTCTGCCACCGTTTTCACACCTCGCACTGCTGCGCGCCGAAGCGCACAAGCCGGGACAGGCCGAGGCCTTTCTCGATCAGGCCTGCAGCGATGCGGAGCAACTGGTTGCGCAGATGGCGCTGGGCGGCATTGAGCTGCTGGGCCCGGTTCCGGCACCGATGGAACGCCGCGCCGGACGTTATCGCGCGCAGTTGCTGGTGCAGTCCAGCGCCCGTGCGCCCTTGCATAAATTGCTTGCCACCTGGCTGCTCGCGCTGGAGCAAATGCCCAGCGGCCGGCAGGTCAGATGGTCGCTGGATGTGGATCCTGTGGATCTTTATTAAGTCACGCCGTTGGCAAGCAGGCTTGAGCAACGGATAATGC
The DNA here is from genome assembly GCF_001467335.1 of Pseudomonas sp. ICMP 10191. NCBI lineage: Bacteria > Pseudomonadati > Pseudomonadota > Gammaproteobacteria > Pseudomonadales > Pseudomonadaceae > Pseudomonas > Pseudomonas sp. ICMP 10191. Next base: position 5,522 of record NZ_LKGW01000107.1, on the reverse strand, counting down.
GGAGTTTTTCCACCCGCGCATCGAAGCGCCACCGCGCTTGCGGTCGAAGAGAGCACCATGAAAGACACGATTCGCCAGCTGATTCAACAAGCCCTGACCCGTCTCGTCACCGAGGGCGTCTTGCCAGAAGGGCTGACGCCGGCGATTCAGGTGGAAAACGCCCGCGACAAGACGCACGGCGACTTCGCCAGCAATATCGCGATGATGCTCGCCAAGCCTGCCGGCATGAAACCGCGCGATCTGGCTGAAAAGCTGATCGCCGCACTGCCGGCCGACGAGCAGGTCAGCAAGGTCGAAATTGCCGGGCCGGGCTTCCTGAACTTCTTCCAGAACACTGCCGCGCTGGCCGCACGCCTCGACGCTGCACTGGCCGACGCGCACCTGTCAGTCCGCAAGGCGGGCGCTGCACAGCGCGTGGTCGTCGATCTGTCGGCACCGAATCTGGCCAAGGAAATGCATGTTGGCCATTTGCGCTCGACCATCATTGGCGACGGCGTGGCGAACGTCCTGACGTTTCTCGGCGACACGGTCATTCGTCAGAACCACGTGGGCGACTGGGGCACCCAGTTCGGCATGCTGCTGGCCTATCTGCAGGAAAAGCCAGCGACCAGCGACGAGCTGTCCGACCTGGAAAACTTCTACCGCGCCGCCAAGCAGCGCTTTGACGAGTCCGAAGAGTTCGCCGAGCGTGCTCGTGGTCTGGTGGTCAAGCTGCAGGCCGGCGATGCCGAGTGCCTGGCGCTGTGGACGCGCTTCAAGGACATCTCGCTGTCGCACTGCCAGGAGACCTACGAGCGCCTTAACGTCAAGCTGACCCCGGCCGACGTGATGGGCGAAAGCGCCTATAACGATGACCTGGCCAATGTGGTCAACGACCTGAAAGCCACAGGCCTGCTGGTCGAGAGCAATGGCGCACAATGCGTGTTCCTCGAAGAATTCCGCACCGCCGATGACACGCCGTTGCCGGTCATCGTGCAGAAGGCCGGTGGCGGTTATCTCTACGCCACCACCGACCTGGCAGCGATCCGCTATCGCAGCAAGGTGCTCAAGGCCGACCGCGTGCTGTATTTCGTCGACCAGCGTCAGGCCCTGCACTTCCAGCAGGTGTTCGAAGTGGCGCGCCGCGCCGGTTTCGTCCACGACGGCATGCAGCTCGAACACATGGGTTTTGGCACCATGAACGGCGCCGATGGCCGCCCGTTCAAGACCCGCGACGGCGGCACGGTCAAACTCATCGACCTGCTCGATGAAGCCGAAGAACGTGCATACACGCTGGTGAAGGAAAAGAACCCGGAAGTCGCTGAAGCAGAATTGCGCAGCATTGCCAAGGCCGTGGGCATCAGTGCGGTGAAATACGCCGACCTGTCCAAGCACCGCGCCAGCGATTACAGCTTCAACTTCGATCAGATGCTCAGTTTCGAGGGCAACACCGCGCCCTACCTGCTGTACGCCTACACCCGTGTGGCGGGCGTGTTCCGCAAGCTGGGCAGCGCGTTTGACGCCAGCAAGGGCCAGATTGTCCTCGCAGCGCCGCAGGAACAGGAACTGGCCGCACGTCTGGCGCAATTCACCGAAACACTGAACAACGTCGCAGAAAAAGGCACACCGCACGTACTTTGTGCTTACCTGTATGACCTTGCGGGTCTGTTTTCGAGCTTTTACGAAAACTGCCCGATCCTTGGTGCGGAAAACCCCGATCAGCAACAGAGCCGTCTGCGTCTGGCTGCCCTGACCGGCCGCACCCTCAAGCAAGGCCTGGACCTGTTGGGTCTGGAAACTCTGGAGCGTATGTAAGTTGGCAGTTGCGAAGAAGAAACCGGCACCCAAGCGGGGCGCCAGCCGTTATCAGGCACCCGCGAAGAAGCCGATTCCAGGATGGTTGTGGCTGGCGATTGGCTTGACCGTGGGCGCATTCGTGGTCTTTTTGATGAAGCTCGAGCCCGGTGGCGATGACGTCAAGCGGGTCAAGGCGGACGCCAAGGCCGCGAAGATCGCCGAGGCGAATAAAACACCACCGAGCCCGACGGCTCCGGTCAAGCCGAAGTACGACTTCTACACATTGCTGCCGGAATCGGAAGTGATCGTGCCTAACGAAGCCGTGCCGGAGAAGACACCGCCGCCTGTGGCACCGACAGCACCGGTCTCGCCGGAACAGGCAGCCAAGATCGACACGGCACGCGCCCAGGCAGCCCTCAGCGGCTTGACGCCTCCGCCAGCGCCACCGGTTGCGACCACCAAGCCGGCCGCGGTGACGACGTTCTTCCTGCAGGCGGGCTCGTTCCGCAAACAGGCTGACGCCGAGAAGGTTCGTGCGCAAATCATCCTGCTGGGCCAGACCTCTACCGTCGAGTCGGGCACCGTCAAGGATGAAACCTGGTACCGCGTACTGGTCGGCCCGTTCAGCAACCGCGAACAACTGACCACCGCCCAGAAACAACTGGCAAGCGGCGGATTTAGTAACCTGTTGTTGCAACAGCGCCAGAGCCGCTAGCTGAAACAGAGCGCGCAAAGCGCTCTGCGCTATAGGTGGGAGTGAACTTGCTCACGAAGAGGCCGTTACAACTGCCGGAGATTTATGCCTCCGGCAGTCAGCTGCCAGTTATCCCCGCTGTTCATCCTCAAGGTTGAAATACTCACCCACACCCCCATATGAGTTTGCATCAGGGCATTTTCGCCCCGCAGTGTGGAGACTCTCCCTTGACCACCATCGTTTCAGTGCGCCGCCACGGTAAAGTCGTCATGGCTGGCGACGGCCAGGTTTCTCTGGGCAACACCGTCATGAAAGGCAACGCCAAAAAGGTACGCCGCCTGTATCACGGTGAAGTGATCGCCGGCTTCGCTGGCGCGACCGCCGATGCATTCACGCTGTTCGAACGCTTCGAGGCCCAACTGGAAAAACACCAGGGGCATCTGGTTCGTGCAGCCGTCGAACTGGCCAAGGACTGGCGCACCGATCGCTCACTGAGCCGTCTTGAAGCCATGCTGGCCGTCGCCAACAAGGACGCCTCGCTGATCATCACCGGCAACGGTGACGTGGTCGAGCCCGAGGACGGCCTGATCGCCATGGGCTCCGGCGGCGCATTCGCTCAGGCCGCAGCACGCGCCCTGCTGCTCAAGACCGACCTGTCGGCCCGCGAAATTGCCGAGACTTCACTGCATATCGCCGGCGACATTTGCGTGTTCACCAACCACAACATCACCATTGAGGAGCAGGACCTCGCTGGCTAAGCCGCTGCCGGGCCGCACACCCTGTGGCCCCATCGACTTGCCCGCAACAGAGGACCGTGAATAACCATGTCAATGACTCCCCGCGAAATCGTCCATGAACTTAATCGCCATATCATCGGCCAGGACGATGCCAAGCGCGCCGTGGCCATTGCCCTGCGCAATCGCTGGCGCCGCATGCAGTTGCCTGAAGAACTGCGTGTCGAAGTAACCCCCAAGAACATTCTGATGATCGGCCCGACCGGTGTCGGCAAGACCGAAATCGCTCGCCGTCTGGCCAAGCTCGCCAACGCACCGTTCATCAAGGTCGAAGCCACCAAATTCACCGAAGTGGGTTATGTGGGTCGTGACGTAGAGTCGATCATCCGTGATCTGGCCGACGCTGCGATCAAGCTGCTGCGCGAACAAGAAATCGTCAAGGTGCGTCACCGCGCCGAAGATGCCGCCGAAGAGCGCATTCTCGACGCCCTGCTGCCACCGGCCCGGGTCGGCTTCAACGAAGACCCGGCGCAGAGCAGCGATTCCAATACCCGTCAGCTGTTCCGCAAGCGCCTGCGCGAAGGCCAGCTGGATGACAAGGAAATTGAAATCGAGATTAATGAAGCCGTTGGTGTCGATATCTCCGCGCCGCCTGGCATGGAAGAGATGACCAATCAGTTACAGAGCCTGTTTGCCAACATGGGCAAAGGCAAGACCAAGAGCCGCAAGCTCAAGGTCAAGGAAGCGCTCAAGCTGGTACGCGAAGAAGAAGCTGGCCGTCTGGTCAATGAAGAAGAGCTGAAAGCCAAGGCACTGGAAGCGGTCGAGCAGCACGGCATCGTGTTCATCGACGAAATCGACAAGGTTGCCAAGCGCGGTAATTCGGGCGGTGTCGACGTGTCCCGTGAGGGCGTGCAGCGCGACCTGCTGCCGCTGATCGAAGGTTGCACCGTGAACACCAAACTGGGCATGGTCAAGACCGACCACATCCTGTTTATTGCGTCGGGCGCATTCCATTTGAGCAAACCGAGCGATCTGGTCCCCGAGCTGCAGGGCCGCCTGCCGATTCGCGTTGAACTCAAGGCGCTGTCGCCACAGGACTTCGAGCGTATCCTCAGCGAGCCGCATGCGTCGTTGACCGAACAGTACCGCGAGCTGCTCAAGACCGAAGGTCTGAAGATCGAGTTCAAGCCTGAAGGCATCAAGCGTCTGGCCGAGATTGCCTGGCAGGTCAACGAGAAGACCGAGAACATCGGTGCCCGCCGCCTGCATACGCTGCTTGAGCGCCTGCTTGAGGAAGTCTCGTTCAGCGCCGGAGACCTGGCCATCAACCCTGACGCAGCGCCGATCAAGATCGACGCGGAATACGTCAATAGTCACCTGGGTGATCTGGCAGAAAACGAAGACCTGTCGCGTTATATTCTCTAAGCCACACGCGGTTGGCATTTCAGGCTGCAAGAGGTTGTTCACTCTTGCAGCTTTTTGCTTCTGCCCGACGCTTAAAACCCGAGACTGCAGCCATGCCCGCTCTGCCCACTGCCATCCAGTTGCACAAGGCCTCCAAGACCCTGACGCTGAAATACGCGCCGGATGAGGAATACCATTTGCCCGCAGAGTTTCTGCGGGTGCATTCCCCTTCTGCGGAAGTTCAGGGCCACGGCAGGCCGATCCTGCAATTCGGCAAACTGGGAGTCGGCCTGACCAAGGTCGAGCCTGCCGGGCAATATGCGCTTAAGCTGACCTTCGATGACGGCCATGACAGCGGCCTGTTTACCTGGGAATACCTGTACGAACTGGCCACACGCCAGGCTTCGCTGTGGGAAGACTACTTGCAGGAGCTTGAGAAAGCCGGCAAATCCCGCGACCCTTCCGAACACGTCATCAAACTGATGCTCTGACCCCGCCTTACAGGTGTCCGCATGAACAGCATCGTGCCGATGCTGGAGCGTTAGGAACGATAGTCGCCCGTAAGAACACCATCGTGCCCATGCTCCGCGTGGGTATGCCGTCGGGACGCTCTGCGTCCTCCCTGAACACGGTTGCGGCGTAGATGTGACGCAGAGCGTCACAAAAGGCATTCCCACGCTGGAGCGTGAGGAACGATAGTCGCCCGTAAGAACACCATCATGCCCATGCTCCGCGTGGGTATGCCGTTCGGGACGCTCTGCGTCCTCCCTTGAGCAGGTGGCGCGGCGTTGGTCTGTGACGCGGAGCGTCACGAAATGCATTCCCACGCTGGAGCGTGAGGAACGATAGGTGCCCGCAAGAACACCATCATACCCATGCTCCGCGTGGGTATGCCGTTCTGGACGCTCTGC